>JAJHPN010000050.1 GCA_020890855.1 Candidatus Contendibacter sp.
AAACAACGTTGAGCATTAAACCAATAATCGACGAAAACAAGATGTCTTTGGTATATTGAGATTGGCGAACAGTATTAAACCAACGATCAAGTTGATCAGCGTTCAAAAAGTTTTCCAGCAAAACAAGTACCATTGTTGCGACAGGCCGCTTTTGCATAAATCGCTGAAAGATGTCACTAAACATGGGCGTTCCTCAATGTAAGATCGAAAAATTCTCTTATTATACAATAACTTTTTGATCACCTTAAAAGGGCTGAACTCAATGACTAACCGGCTAAAGCCGGTAGGTTGATCGGGGCGTGAACGCCCGTTCAGACTAAAGTCTGGCGCACTCCCAGATTCATCCGCCTAAATCTCATGTTGCCAGCGGTAGATGTTTACCCTGAATTTAAAAATACCTAACGCTTCTTCCGTTTCATTAAAGCGCCCTTCGACCGATTTCTCGGCACCCCACTTAATCACGCAGAAACTCAGCTCGCCCACTACATGCAGCTCACGAAACTTATGTTTCAATCCATTCGGGGTCTCCGCTCAAGCGGGACCCTTGAAAGGGTGCGTGCTGAAGACATTTCCGCCTAAAGGCGGAGGTTTATGACCTGCCGGTTGGAAATAAAAAAATATGTGGGCTAGGCTTCAGTCGGGCTCTTTTAGGTAAAAGCCAAGATAAAGCCTGCCCCACAGAATACGACTTACTCCACACCCCCCAGCGCTTTAGCATGGTAAGCGAGATGTTCGCCGATAAAGGTGGCGATGAAGTGATAGCTGTGATCGTAACCTTCTTGCCTGCGCAGGGTCAGCGGAAAGCGGCGAGCCGCGCAGACCCGCTCCAACGAGGCCGGATGTAACTGCTGGGCCAGAAACTCATCGGCGGAACCCTGATCGATCAACAGGGGAATGGCTTCCGCGCCCGCTTCGATCAGGCGAGCGGCGTCGTAAGCGGCCCACGCCTCGCGGTCATCGCCCAGATAGGCTTTGAAACAGCCTTGCCCCCAACCGCAGGCCATCGGATGGCAAATCGGCGCGAAAGCGGATACCGAACGATAATGGCCCGGCGCTTTCAACGCACAAATCAACGCGCCATGCCCGCCCATCGAATGCCCGCTAATCGACCGCACTCCAGGAATCAGCGGCAATTTCGCTTCCACCAGCGCCGGCAGTTCACGGGTGACGTAATCGTACATCTGATAATGCTTCGCCCACGGCGCTTGGGTGGCGTTAACGTAGAAGCCGGCGCCCTGGCCGAGATCGTAGCGCTCCGGGACATCCGGCACGTCCGCGCCCCGCGGACTGGTGTCGGGAATGACCAGCGCCAGCCCCAATTCCGCGGCGTAGCGTTGCGCCCCGGCTTTCACCCGAAAGTTGTCATCGGTGCAGGTCAGTCCGGATAGCCAGTACACCGCCGGGACGTTGGCCGTGGCCGCTTGCGGCGGCAGGTAGACCGAAAAGGTCATCGGGCACTGGCAGGTCGCCGAATCGTGGCGGTAGCGGTTCAGCCAGCCGCCAAATTCCTTGATGGCTTCAATTTGTTCCACGCGCCTGCTCCCTAGAAAAGAATCACCGACCGGATGCTTTTGCCTTCGTGCATCAAGTCGAAAGCGGTATTGATCTGCGCCAGCGGCAGGGCGTGGGTCACCATGCGATCCAGCTCAATCCGGCCGCTCAGGTACTGTTCGACATAGCCGGGCAATTGGCTGCGGCCCTTGACCCCGCCAAATGCCGTGCCTTTCCAGGTGCGGCCGGTGACCAGTTGGAACGGGCGGGTGCGGATTTCCTGCCCGGCGCCGGCGACGCCGATGATGGTCGAAACCCCCCAACCCATGTGGCAGCATTCCAGCGCCTGGCGCATCACCTCGACGTTGCCGATGCACTCGAACGAGTAATCCACCCCACCATTGGTCATCTCCTGGATCGCCTCAACCACGTTGCCGCCCAACTCGGCCGGATTGAGGGTATCGGTCGCGCCCAGCGCCGTCGCCATCGCAAATTTGGCCGGATTGGTGTCCACCGCGATGATCCGCTCGGCCTGGGCCATGACTGCGCCCTGAATCACCGACAGGCCAATGCCGCCGAGACCGAACACAGCGACGGTGGAACCCGGCTCGACCCTGGCGGTATTCAACACCGCGCCGATCCCGGTGGTCACACCGCAGCCGAGCAGGCACACCTTGTCCAGCGGCGCAGCGTGGTTGATTTTGGCGAGAGCGATTTCCGGCACGACGGTGTATTCGGCGAAGGTCGAGCAGCCCATGTAGTGAAACAGCGGTTGACCCTTGCAGGAAAAACGGCGGGTCTGATCCGGCATGTAACCGGTCCACACCGTCGCGGCAATCGACTGGCAGAGGTTGGTTTTAGCGGAGCGGCAATATGCGCACTCGCCACATTCCGGGATGTACAGCGGAATGACGTGATCGCCCGGTTTGAGTCCCTTGACGCCAGGGCCGCATTCGACCACTTCACAACCGCCTTCGTGGCCGAGAATGCAGGGAAAAGCGCCTTCGGGATCATCGCCGGACAGGGTGAAGGCGTCGGTATGGCACACCCCGGAGGCGATGACTTTCAGCAGCACTTCGCCGGCTTTTGGTCCGTCCACGTCCACTTCTTCAATCACCAACGGTTGTTTCGGCTCCCAAGCAACAGCGGCACGGGCTTTCATGTGGTTTTCCTCCGGATCGGCATGGCCAAAAAGGGCAGGTTTTGCCGCAAAGTTTAGCCGATGGGGCTGAATGGATAGTCGTAATCGATGATCAACGGGGCGTGATCGGAAAAACGCGGTTCCGGGATAATCGCTGCGCCCCCGATTTTTGCCGCCAAACCGGGCGTCACCACCTGATAGTCGATCCGCCAGCCGACATTATTGTCTCGCGCCCGGCCTCGGTGCGACCACCAGGTGTACTGATCGGGGTCGGGATTCACTGCTCGAAACGCATCCACCCAGCCCAGCGGCCCGAACAACGCATCCAGCCAGGCCCGCTCTTCCGGGAGAAAACCGGAATGGTCCTGATTGGCCCGCCAGTTTTTGAGATCAATGGGTTGATGGGCGATGTTCCAGTCGCCGCACAAAATGTAATCGCGGCCGCTGGCCTGCATTGCCCGCAACGGTTCGGCCAGTCGCGCCAGGAAGTCGAACTTCACCGCCTGCCGTTCCGGGCCGGAAGAACCGGATGGCAGATACAGCGACACCACGCTCAGCGCGCCAAACCGCGCTTCCAGCCAGCGGCCCTCAGCGTCACATTCCGGCCAGCCCAGCCCAGTGCGAAATTCATCCGGGGCACGGCGGGTATAGATCGCCACCCCGCTGTAGCCCTTGCGCCCGGCGTCGTGATAATGGCAATGGTAGCCGGGCGGTTGATAAGGATCAGGCGGCAGTTGCGCCGCTTGCGCCCGGGTTTCCTGAAGGCAAACCACATCGGCGTTCTGCCCGGCCAGCCAGTCGAAAAAGCCTTTGCGGGCGGCGGAACGGATACCGTTGGCATTAAAGGTGATGACGCGCATGGAATCAGCGAGATCGGAGTCAGTGGGCAGGAGTGGCGGAGCGGTTATGATACGGCCATTCCCTTCACCTCACCCCGGAATGACCGACCATGCGCGACTATCAGCGGGAGTTTCTCGACTTCGCCATTCAGCACGGCGTGCTGCGCTTTGGCGAGTTCACTCTGAAATCCGGACGGATCAGCCCGTATTTCTTCAACGCCGGGTTATTCAACAGCGGCGCAGCGCTGGCCCGGCTGGGCGGTTATTACGCCGCCCTGATCGTAGACGCGGGACTGTCTTTCGATCTGCTGTTCGGGCCAGCCTACAAGGGCATTCCGCTGGTGGCCGCCGTCGCCATCGCCCTGGCGGAACAGCAGGGCCGTGACGCGCCATGGTGTTTTAATCGCAAGGAAGCCAAGGATCACGGTGAAGGCGGCTTGATCGTCGGCGCACCGCTCCAAGGCCGGGCGCTGATTGTCGACGATGTGATCACCGCCGGCACCGCGATCCGCGAAACGATGCAGATTCTGGAAACGCACGGCGCTATCCCGGCGGGGGTGGTGATTGCCCTGGATCGGCAGGAACGCGGTCAAGGTCCATTATCAGCGGTGCAGGAAGTCGAACGCGCTCACGGCATTCGCGTCACCCCGATCGTCACCTTAAATGACCTGGTCACCCATCTGGACGCGCTACCGGAGTATGCCGCGCCATTGGCGGCGCTGCGGAATTACCAGACACAGTATGGAATCACGGTCTGAACAACACGCGGCGATAATTCCGCCAGACAGTCCATAAATTAGCGCCCAGCCATGCGCCAGTGAGGCCCAGGGCGAGCGCGGCGGGATAGGTCAGTACGGAGGGATAAGCGGCGGCGGCCAGCAGCAATAACAACGCCGCCAGATAAGCCCACCCTTGCTGGCGCACCGGCGCATCCGGCAATAACTGCTTCATATGGGGTATTTTGGTCCGCCCAAGCAGTTGCGCCTGCAAGTGAAACCAGGCCAGAAACGGCGCGATCTTGTACAGCATGCCGTTGATCACCCCACCGGCGAAACCGACGATCAGCAGGATTCCCAGCAGCCATTCAACCATTGACCACGGCATCAGCGCCGGAGCGAACGAGACCGCCAGCCATAGCACTGCGCTCGCCAACAGACTGATCATGCTGATCCGCCAATATCCCACCACCGGATCGCCAATCTTGCGGCGGCGCTGCGCCAATAGAACCAGCGTCGTCCCGGCAAAGATGGCGACGCCCACCGCCAGCATCGCGCCCATCGCCTGCGCCGCAATCTCCCAGCCGCCAAGAATCAGCGCCGACCATGCCGCCAGCGCCGCCGCCATCAACGGCGCGAATCCTCGACTCAGCCAGCGCGGGTAAGGCGGGGTGATGTGAAACATCGACACGACCTGATCGGCGATGCCGGCCACCAGCAGCACCGTCCAACCCAACAGGCCCCAGACCGCATGCAAAGTGGTGATCGCCACCACCGGCAGGCTCAACCCCCAGCCGAAAAAACCGCCCAACAGCAGGCCCAACGTCACTGTGACCAGCAACCCACCCAGCGCGCAACGCACCGCGATCACCGTCCCGCTGGTCACGGGCGCGCGCCATACCGCGAAAGTGAACACGATCAGCGCCACGCCAAACCCTAATCCGAGTAACCCGCTGGCGATTTGGAACCCCAGCGGAACGCCGAGCAAAAATGCGCCGGCCAGCGCCAGCGCACCCAAGGTCAGCGGAAGATGGATCAGCATCGCCGTCCAGCGTGGGTGCGGCAC
>JAJHPN010000449.1 GCA_020890855.1 Candidatus Contendibacter sp.
GCCGCCGCCGCATCCCATTGGCCTGCGAGCAGGTCCAGGCTGGCGTTAGCGCGTTCATCTTCCAGCACGATCAGGGTTTGCCCCGCCGCCACGCGGTCGCCGTTGCGAACCCGGATTTCCTTGATAATGCCGCCTTCAAGGTGCTGTACGCTCTTGCGGTTGTCGGCCACTTTCACCATCCCGGAAGCGACGATAGCGCCGGCCAGCGGGATGTGGCTCAGCAGCAGACCGCCGATGCCAAAAGCGAGGGTAATCACCAGCCATCCGAGGCGGATAAAGCGCCGACCCTCATCTACGATCACAGATTGCGCTGGAGTTGAGGGGGCGCACAGCGCCTCCAGCGACGGGGGGATTTTCGGATTCAGAGCGATTGGGCGGCGTCTTCCCTCGATCTGGACAATGATGTCGCTGCTGGTCATGGTGGTTTTCCTTGGCAGGGTTTACCCGTCATTCCCCGTGCTTTAGGCGAGGGTTCAACACTGTCGGAAAAACCTGGTTGGCGCCGGGTTGGCTCCGCAGTCCACTACGGTCTACCGCCCCGGATAACCTGCGGCGCACCGCCTTGAATACGCTGGAGCACCGCATCGCGCGGCCCAAACAGTTGCGGCTGGCCGTCCTTGAGCACCAGCAGGCGATCCAGCTCCGCTAACAGAGTGGGGCGGTGGCTGACGACCACCACGGTAGCCCCAGCGGCGCGCAGCGCGCGCAGGGTGGCGCGCAGCGCCTCTTCGCCCTCGGCGTCGAGGTTGGCGTCGGGTTCGTCCAGCACCACCAGGCGGGGTTGACCGAAGACGGCGCGGGCCAGCGCCACCCGCTGGCGCTGACCACCGGACAGACCCCCGCCGCCTGCGCTCAGTCGGGTGTCATAGCCTTGTGGCAGGCGCAGAATCAGGTCATGGGCATGGGCGCAGCGCGCCGCCGCTATGATAAATTCAGCGGGAGCCGCGTCGAGGCGAGCGATGTTGTCCGCCACGGTTCCGGCGAACAGTTGCACGTCCTGCGGCAGATAGCCGACATAGCGCCCCAGCCGTTCACGCGGCCATTGCCGGAGATCGGCGCCGTCCAGCCGAATCTCGCCGCTGTGCGGCCGCCAGCAGCCCGCAATCAGCCGCGCCAGAGTGGATTTGCCGCTGCCGCTTGAACCGAGAATGCCGAGCGCTGCGCCCGGTTCGAGAGTGAACGTCACGCCTTGCAGCAGCGGCCGATCAACCCCCATAACGACATAGGCCAGCTTGGTGACGGCCAGAATTCCCGTTGGCGCTGGTAACGCGGTGGCGATCACGGTTTCCCGGGCATTCAGCAGCGCGTCCAGCCGATGGTAGGCGGTGCGCGCCTCAACCAGCGCTTTCCAGCCGCCGATGGCGGTTTCCATCGGCGCCAGCGCTCGCGCCAGCAGCAGGGTGCTGGCCAGCATCACGCCGGAGGTCAGCGTCTGCTCAATCACCAACCGCGCCGCCGCCGCCATGATAGCGACCTGAATCAGTAATCGGGCGCAGCGGCTGAATCCGCTGATGGCGCCGCTGGCGCAGCCCGCGCGTAACCAGCCCTCCAGCACCTCGGCGCTCGCCTGTTCCCAGCGCCGCCGCAGCGCCGGCAACAAACCCAGCGCCTGCACCACTTCCGCGTTCTGAAGCGCCGCGTCAGCGACGCTGCCAGCAACACGCGCACTGCGATGAATGGCGTGTAGTGGCGCGCGGGTCAAGCGTTCGTTCAGGTAGGCCAAAGTCATCAGCGCCAATGCGCCCGCGCCCGCGATGCCGCCAAGACTGGGGTCAAGTAACGCGATCAGTCCCAAGTACAGCGGCGCCCATGGCGCATCAAACAGGGCGGTGATGGTGCCGCTGCTGAGAAAGCCGCGCAGTTGGGCGACATCGCCCAGGTTCGCGACGCTGGCGCCAGTCGGGGTTAGCGCTTGGCGGAGCGTTCCTTCCAGCACCATGGGTCCAAGCAGCCGCTCCAGTTTCGCGCCCGCTTCCAGCAACAGCCGTCCACGGATGATTTCCAGCGCCAATTGGGTCAGCAGCGCGCCGACCGCCAGCAGCGTCAGCGCCAGCAAGGTCTCCGCCGAGCGGCTGGTCAGCACCCGATCAAACACCTGCATCGAGTACAGCGGCACCGTGAGCAGCAGCAGATTGATAAAGATGCTGAACACACCGGCATAGATGAATAGTGGCCAGCATTGCCGTAGATAATTCCGCATGGCGATTCCCCTTGCTTTTGTTGCATTCGTTGTCATCAATCATTCCCCGGCACACGGCGCAAGGTTTAAGGCAGGCGAAAAAAAGCGGCGCTGGTCAGCGCCGCTTTGAGCACAAAAAACAAAGGAAGGAAGTGATTTGGATTAAGTGAAAGTGCCGCTAATTTGCATGTCGGCATCCACCAGCAGAGTGGCCGCGCCGTTGGTGTAGACATCGTACACCTGACCGCCGATGGTCTGTTGCTGGGTCGTATCGTTCCAGCCGAAGTCGGTCACCGTCAGCTTGTCGTTAGCGTCGCCATCAATGCGCAAGCTATGCCCGCTGTTGATGGAGAACACATCGCTGAATTCGAGAAAAACCTGGCTATTGTTGGAACCCTGTTGCAAGTCGATCACTTCAACATTGCTGATCAGGCTATTGTCCAATGCCCGCAGATCCAGGGTTGTGCTTAAAGCCGCGCCGCTTTGCAATTGCAACGTATCCTGACCGCTGCCGCCGTCATATTGTCCAGCGGTCGCTCCGGTGCTGAAATCATTTGCGTCAAAGCGCAAGATATCGCTGTTAGCCCCGCCGTTGTAACGATCCCGGCCTGCGTTGCCGTCTAAAATATCCGCACCCGCTTCGCCGTTGAGAACGTCGTTGTCAAAGCCGCCGTTCAGATTATCCGCATCGTCACCGCCGAAAAGTGTGTCATCGCCATAGTCGCCCCGGAGCGTGTCATTGCCGTCGCTGCCGCTGAGCACATTATTCGCGCCGTTGCCGATAATGGTATTGTCGAGACTGTTGCCGGTGCCGTTGATCGCCACCAGACCGCCGGTTAATTCAAGGTTCTCAACATTGACGGTCGAACCCAGCGAGAAGCTGATCGAACTTTCCACGGTATCGGTATCGGCCCCGCCGTCTATGGTCGCATCGGTCCCGCTGTTGGAATTGATGATGAACCTGTCGTTGCCCGCCTCGCCGCGCATCACGTCGCTGCCGCGCCCGCCGTCCAAGGTATCGCTGCCGCCGCCGCCGTTCAAAGTATCGTCGCCGTCCAGACCCAACAGCGTGTTACCGGCGCCGTTGCCGGTGATAACGTTGTCGCTGTTGTCACCGGTGCCGTTGATTTGGGCGATCCCAGTCAAAGTGAGGTTTTCGATGTGATTGACAGTGCGCAAATCATAGGAAATCGAGCTTTCCACCCGGTCGACGCCGCCGAGCACAACGTCATCAACAACATCAAATCCGTTGTCCACCACATAGACGTCGTTGCCGAGACCGCCTTTCATAACATCGTTGCCGGTTCCGCCGTCCAGTCGGTCGTCGCCGCCATCGCCAAACAGGGTATCGTCGTCGGCATCGCCAAACAGGGAGTCGTTATCGCCGCCGCCATGCAGAATATCGTCGCCTGCATTGCCGTGCAGGGTGTCCCTGCCATCATTGACAAAGATACTTAAGCCATTGGTGTCGCCGAAAATCTCGTCATTGCCGCCGCCGCCGTTGATAATGTCGTTGCCCCCCATTCCCTTAATCTGGTCTCTGAGGTTGTCCGCCGGGGCGGTGAAGGTGTTGTTGCCTGAGTTCAGTTCGATTTCGCGATCAAAAGCCATGGTCATTCCCCTTTAACAGTCGTGCGTAAATACAATGGATTGGGTCGTTGCCGGCCCGGTTTGCGTCGGCGGACGCGAACCGGAGGTTGTTCTGAGGTCGGAGCGGGATTGCGCCGTCCTCTTGCCCGGTGATTTCCAGCGAGGTGGACGACGGTTCACGGGCGCGGCGAAAATTTTTTCAGGTGGCCTGCATTGAACCTCAGCGCACAACAAGGGGAATCACTATGGCGTGTTGACTCTCGACGCCGCGCATGGACAGCGCTCGCCCTGCCGACCACAATCCAAGGGGTTGCAAAAGTGCATCGTCGCCATGGAGAAAGACGCGAGTGAATGAACACGAGATTGCGATAGACGATCTGGAGTTGATGCGCGCCATCGCGCGCCGGGATCGTCCAGCGTTCAAACGGTTGTACGACCGCTACGCGCCGCGCATCGGCAGCTATCTCTTAAAGCTGCTGAAGCGGCCTGAACTGGTGGATGAAGCGGTGAACGATACGATGTTGGCGGTTTGGCAGAGTGCCGACCGTTTTGATCCGGCGCAGGGACGCTTGCTGACATGGCTGTTCGGGATCGCCCACCACAAGGGGCTCAAGACGCTGCGTCGAATCGGGCGCTTCCACGCTGAGGCGTCGTTCGACGACTTGCCGCCCACGACGCTGGATGACGCCGATCCACAGGAAAATCTGCCGCAGGCAGTCGCATCGAATAATCCGGAACGCACCGTGATGGGCTGGGAGTTGGGACAATCCCTGTTGTGGGCGCTGGATCAACTTTCGCCGGAACATCGTGCTGCGATTGATTTAACGTTTGGCCAAGATTGTTCTTATCCAGAAATTGCGGCCATTGTGGGCTGTCCGGTCAACACGGTGAAAACCCGGGTGTTCCACGCCCGCAAGAAACTGGCCTATTGGCTGGCGCAACGCGGACACGTTATTTCCGCTACCATCGAGGAGGCAGCGCCATGACCTCGCCGATCCTGAAACCCCTGACGCCGGATGCGTGTCAGGATATTGAAGAACTATTGCCTTGGTACGCCAACGGCGCCTTGGATCCGGCGGAGATGGCGGTGGTGGAACAGTATCTGGCTCAACATCCCGACCGTCGCGTCGAACTGGAACAGTGCCGCGCGCTTGCCGAGTTGATCGAGGCGCATGACGCCACGGCCTGGCGACCCGCGCCGGGAGCGTTTGACCGGCTGATGACGGATATTGATCGGCTGGAAGCGGTATCGGTTTCCGCGCCTGCTCAGGCTGTTCCCTCGTTGTGGCGGCGGGCGCTGGAGTGGCTGCGGAATACCCCGTCGCCGGTGCGCTGGACCTTGGCCGTGGAGAGCCTGGCGCTGGCGGCGCTGGTGCTGGTGGTGCTGTCGCCAGCGTCGTTACCGACGGATCCCGGTTATGAAACCCTGTCCAATCGCGAGGCGCCGACCGTTGCGATAGGGCGGCAGATGCGAGTG
>JAJHPN010000426.1 GCA_020890855.1 Candidatus Contendibacter sp.
GCCTTACTTTCCTGGGGCAGTACACCCGTTTCGAGAGCTACGCCTCCGAATCCTACGCGGCAGGTTCCGGTTATGAGTCGAGCAACTACGGTACACCTCGATCTGGAGGCGCTGGTTCACAATCTGCGACGGGTCCGGGCAGCCGCGCCGGGCCGCAAGGTGGCGGCCGCCGTTAAAGCGGAAGCCTACGGTCATGGTCTGGTGCGGATCGCTCAGGCGCTAGACGCTGATGGGTTCGCGGTAGCCTGCCTTGAGGAGGCGCTGATTTTGCGCGAGGCTGGCCTCACACAGCCGATCCTGTTGCTGGAAGGCGTATTCGAAGCGGCGGAACTGCCGTTATGCGTCCGCCATGATCTGTCCATCGCTGTCCATCATCCCGAACAGCTGCGGATGCTGGAACATGCCCGATTGGAGCGCCCGGTGCAGGTCTGGTTGAAACTCGATACCGGGATGCACCGATTAGGACTGGCGCCTGAGACCGCGTCAACTATTTTTCAGCGCTTGCGCGAATCGCCAGCAGTCGCCCCTGACATCGGCTGGATGAGCCATCTGGCCCGGGCCGACGAGCGCGATTGCGACTACACCCTTGAACAATTACAGATTTTTACGGCGGTAACCGCCGGGTTGCCGGGCGAACGGTCGCTGGCGAATTCCGCCGGGATTCTCGGCTGGCCACAGACCCATTTTGATTGGGTGCGGCCCGGCCTCATGCTCTATGGCGTGTCCCCATTTGTGGATAGCCTTGCTGCCGCTGAAGACTTGCGCCCGGTGATGACTTTCCACACCCGACTGACTTCGATCAACTGGCTGCGAAAGGGCGAACCAGTGGGGTACGGTGGAACCTGGCGCTGTCCCGAAGACATGGCGGTAGGTGTAGCGGCGGTGGGTTATGGCGACGGTTATCCGCGTCATGCCCCGTCCGGGACGCCGGTGCTGCTGAATGGCCGCGAAGCGTCATTGATCGGTCGGGTGTCGATGGACATGATTACGCTCGATCTGCGCGGACATCCTGAAGCACGGATCGATGATCAGGTGACGCTGTGGGGCAATGGACTGCCGATAGAGCGCATCGCCCATGCTGCCGAGACCATTGCTTACCCATTACTCTGCGGGATTACGGCGCGGGTTCGACGGGAGGTGATTTCCAGCGACGGTTTCGCCACATGACCGTTGTGTCTTGATAACCCGCCCTGCCCTCTTTTAATTTCTTGAATTAAACAGGTTAAAACTGCGTTGAAAACTCAAGCAAAACCTTTTTTAAAATGGGCGGGTGGAAAAAGTCAATTACTTTGTCAATTTGAAAAATACTATCCTGACGATTTATCAAAAGGAAGCATCGACAAATATATTGAACCTTTTATTGGTGGAGGTGCGGTTTTCTTTGAAATTATCCAGAAATATAATATCCCACATTCCTATATTTGTGATATTAACAAGGACTTGATTCTAACCTATCTGGTCATTCAAAAAAAATCGGATGTTTTGTTGGATTTCCTGGAGAAATACCAAATAGATTATAACCATACTGATGAACATGGCCGTAAAAATATTTTTCTCTTTGTAAGAGAAACATTTAATGAAAAACGCTCTGAAATCGATCATAAAATCTTCTCAGAAAATTGGATATCAAGAGCGGCGCAATTCATCTTTTTGAATAAAACCTGCTTTAATGGTTTATTTCGTTTGAATTCAAAAGGTGAATTTAATGTTCCTTTTGGTGGATACAAAAAACCGAAGATATGGGACAAAAATAACATATTGGCGGTTTCTAGTGTGCTACAGAATACCAGGATCGAACTTTCTGACTACGAAAATTGCTTTGATTTTGCAAATGACAAAACCTTCATTTACTTTGATCCACCTTATCGACCAATTAGTAGAACCTCTAGCTTCACTACTTATACAGGCTTTGAATTTACGGATATTGAACAAATAAAACTTTCCCACTTTTTCAAAAAATTGGACACATGGAAATGCGCAAAACTTATGTTAAGCAACTCGGATCCAAAAAACGAAAACCCTGACGACGATTTCTTTGAAAGGCTCTACAAGGATTATAAATTGCACCGTGTTTACGCAAAAAGAATGATAAATTGCAATGCAGAAAAACGTGGAAAAATAAATGAGTTAGTGATTACTAACTATGGACTATCCACATGAACCATGAGCCTTGGCAGTCAATTTTTGACCAGTATAAAATTGATCAACATGATTTTGATAAGAGTCCATATATAATTAAAGCAGAACAAATAAAGGTTGCAACCGCCAGCTTTAAGACAACCAATCAAAGAGAAGTCCGAGTTTTGTGCAAACAGGACTCAAGAGAAGACAGGCCACAAATATTCATCAATAATAATCTCTTCATCTTGCCAATCAGGAATGGCGTCTATGCAATTCTGAAAGGCGAAGGCTATGTCGATATTCCAGAGATTCAATCAGGAATAACGCATTATAAATCAAAACTGGACTTTACTCTGGACACATCCATTGTAGGTAATTCCGAAATGCAGCACCTGGATTTTGCCTATGCGTCCAGTTTAATTCGTTCATTTTTAAATGATGAAAGTCTGGTATTAACTATTCGCGGAAGAAAATATACGCCAAAATTTGAATTGATTGTAGGCCATCATAAAATCATGGTGGAAAGCGTTCAAACTGAAGTGGATGCAGGATATGAAGGAAGGAAGCAGGTTGTACTAATTGAAGCGAAAAACTCCGCGAGCAAGAACACCATTATCAGACAACTTTACTACCCATTTCGGCAGTGGCGGCTTCATACACAAAAGAAAGTTAAAATTCTTTTCTTTGAAAAACAGGGTCGGTATTATTCATTATTCGAGTTTGAATTCACTGATGAAATGAATTACAACAGCATTACATTGATAAAAAGCGAAAAATTTAAAATTCTTCCAAGAACCACAGTAACAAACTGAAAAATGATTTTGACGATTTTGTCAAACCCTATAGCTCCAAAAAACCTGATAAATCAGACCGGAGAAAATGGGTGAGCAAGGCCCGCACCATTCATGTTTGCACCGAATGCGGAGCGCAAGCCAACAAGTGGGCCGGCCAGTGCGGCGACTGCGGGGCGTGGAACACCTTGCAGGAAACCATAGCGGCTCCGGTGGTCAAGAGCGCCAGCAAACCAGCGGGCTACGCCGGCGCAGCGGGCGGTACGGAAATCCGCACCCTGTCCGAGGTGGACGCCAAAGCCGAATTACGCCAATCCTGCGGCAATGGCGAACTGGATCGAGTGCTAGGTGGTGGTTTGGTCGATGGCTCGGTCACCCTGATTGGCGGCGATCCAGGCATCGGCAAATCGACCCTGCTGTTGCAGGTGCTGGCCGAACTGGCGGCCCGCAACCGCACCCTGTACGTCACCGGCGAAGAATCGCCCCAACAAATCAGCCTGCGCGCCCAACGACTGCAACTGCCCCGCGACCGGTTGCGGCTGCTGGCGGAAATCAATGTCGAGCGGATTCTGACCGTGGCCGAGACCGAGCGGCCACAAGTCATGGTGATTGATTCGATCCAAACCGCATTCACCGAGCGGCTGCAATCCGCGCCCGGCTCGGTGGCGCAGGTGCGCGAGAGCGCGGCGCAACTGGTGCGCTACGCCAAAGCCGGCGGCGCGGCGCTGTTTCTGGTCGGCCATGTCACCAAGGAAGGCGCGATTGCCGGGCCACGGGTCCTTGAACACATGGTCGACACCGTGCTGTATTTTGAGGGCGATTCCGGCGGACGGCTGCGGGTATTACGAGCGATCAAAAATCGCTACGGCCCGGTCAATGAGCTGGGCGTATTCGCCATGACCGAGCGCGGCTTGCAGGAAGTCAGCAATCCCTCCTCCATTTTTTTGTCTCGACACGAGACGCCGGTAGCCGGCAGCGTCGTGATGGTGACACGAGAAGGCACCCGGCCACTGCTGGTCGAGGTGCAGGCGCTGGTTGACGATTGTCATGGCGGCAACCCGCGCCGGGTCACGCTGGGCCTGGAGCAGAACCGGCTGGCGATGCTGCTGGCGGTGCTGCACCGCCACGGCGGCGTGGCGATGTATGACCAGGATGTCTACGTCAACGCGGTGGGTGGGGTGCGGATTAACGAGACCGCCGCCGATTTAGCGGTCTTGCTGGCGGCGTTATCCAGCTTTCGCAACCGGCCCTTGCCGACGGATCTGGTGGTGTTCGGCGAAGTCGGTCTGGCAGGAGAAATCCGCCCCGTGCCTAATGGTGAGGAGCGGTTGCGGGAAGCAGGCAAGCACGGCTTCAAACAGGCCATCGTCCCCCGCGCCAACCTGCCCCGGCGCAGCGGGCGGGTGGAAGGTCTGGAAGTGCGCGGCGTCACCCGGCTGGATCAAGTCATGGGCAACATCGCCGACGGCTGACGGGATGCTACGTCCATTAGGATGTTTAGCTTGATTTTTGCGAGCTTAGCTATGAAAGAACTGATTCTCGGCGGCGCCCGATCCGGCAAAAGCGCCTTCGCCCAACGGCAGGCGGTCGCCAGCGGCTTGAATGTCATTTACCTTGCCACTGCCGAGGCTGGCGATGCCGAAATGGTGGCGCGCATTAACCGCCACCGCGCAGAACGGCCTGCGACCTGGGGCTTGGTGGAAGAGCCGCTGGCGCTGGCTGCCGCCCTGCGCCGCCATGCCGCCGCCGACTGCTGCCTGCTGGTCGATTGCCTGACCCTGTGGCTGAGTAACCTGTTGGCCGCCGGCGATGATCGGCTGGAGGCGGAAAGCCGCGCCCTGTTGCTCACGCTGCCAACCTTGCCCGGCGATCTGGTGCTGGTCAGCAACGAGGTGGGCCAGGGCATTGTTCCCGCCAATCCGCTGGCCCGGCGGTTCCGTGATGAAGCAGGCTTGCTGCATCAGGCGGTGGCCCGCTGCTGCGATCGGGCGACCTTCGTGATCGCCGGCTTTCCTCTTACCCTCAAGGATTCTCCCGTATGACCCGGTATTGGTTTGATGACCCCATTCCCGCCCTGGATGCAGCGGTGCTGGCCGCCGCCCGCGCTCGACAACTGCAACTGACCAAACCACCCGGCTCGCTGGGCCGGCTGGAAGAGCTGGGCGTCACTCTGGCCGCGATGCAGGGCCAGCAGCACCCGCAACTGGACAAGGTCTGGATCAGCGTGTTTGCCGGCGATCACGGCGTGGTCGCGGAAGGCGTTTCGGCGTTTCCGCAAGTGGTCACCGCCGAGATGGTGCGCAATTTCGCGCGCGGCGGGGCGGCGATCAGCGT
>JAJHPN010000095.1 GCA_020890855.1 Candidatus Contendibacter sp.
GTTCTGCTGGCGCACCCGCGCCTCGCCCAAGGCCAACCGCTGTTCCTCGATCTGCCGGCGCTGAACCTCTGCTTGCCGTTCACAACGGCTGCGCGCTTGTTCACTGGCATCCAGTTCCGCATCCTGATTTTCAAGCCGCCGGCGGGCGTCGCCCAGTTCCGCTTCGACCATCAACCGGATTTCCAGCGCTCCGGCCAGGTCCTCTTCGGCGCCGGCTAGCGATGCGCCGGCATCAGCAGCACGATCAGCATCCAGTCGTTCTCGCTGCGCCTGCAACTGACGGCGTTGCGCCTCCAACCGATCCAGCGCCTGGCCAGTCGCGGCGATCCGCACCCGCAGCGCCTCCAGTGCCGCCGCCTGCCGGGCCGTCGCCTGCCGGGCCGTTTCCGCCCGAATCCGGGATTGCCGAAACTCATCCTGCAAGCGCTCCCGCCCGGCGCTGAGTTCCGTCTGTTCGGCTTGCAGGCTGCTCAGGGTCAACAATTCTTCTTCCAGGCGCAGCCGGGCCAATTGCGTCTGCTCCCGATCCTGATCGGCCTGTTCGTCCAGTTCCGCTTGCTCATCGGCCAGCGCGGCGCAGCGAGCGCACGCCTGTTCCCAACGGGCCTGGGTGGTCTGCACCTCGCTCTGGGCGCGAGCATGATCACGATGCCCCTGATTGACCGCCTGTTGCCGGTCGCGGCGGTGCTGATCCAGTTCCCCTTGCTGGGTGCGGAGTTGCTCAACCTGTTCGGTCAGCCGATCCAGCGCCGTAGCGTCTTTGGTCAGCGCTGCTTCGAGGTCGCGGATTTCCCGTTCGCGCGCCAGCACTCCATCATCGCCCCCCCGCCCGATCCGCAACCAATGCCGCCCGCACCAGGCGCCGTCCGGGGTCGCCAGGGTTTCGCCCTTCTGCAAGCCGGCGCGGCGGGCCAGCGCCTCGGTCAGGTCAGCAGCGGTATGCACGCCAGCCAGTAACCCGGTCAACGGCCACGGCGCCTGGACTTTCGCCGCCAACGCCCCCGCCGGAATCGGGCGAGCCGCAGCGGACGAGGGGGATTCAAGCAGTGTCAACCGGCCTGACAATGTTTCGACGGCGTGCGCGGGCGAGTTGAGATCAGCAACGCAGATCGCATCCAGCCAGCCGGCCAGCGTCGTTTCCACTGCCGTCTCCCAGCCCGGATCGACCTCCAACTGCTCGGCCAGACGCGGCGCACCGGTCAAACCCTGAACGCGCAGCCACTCGGCCAATCCGTCAGCGCTCCGACCCAGCGCCGCCTCCTGCAAGGTGTGCAACGAAACCAGTCGTCCACGCCCGGTTTGCACCCGTTCCCTGGTGGTCTGGAGCAATTGCTCGGTGTGCCGCCGGGCTTCCCGCAGCGCGTTCAACTCCGCTTCGACCCGCATCAGGTGTTCCTGATCATCCCGCAAATGCTCGGCAACGGTTTGTTCGGCTTCACGCAACGCGGCCAATGCCTGTTCCAGATCAGCGCCGGCCAACTGTTCTTGCTCGAAACGCAACCGTTCCCGCCGCCGCTCGACTTGCAGTAGTTGCCGATCCAGATGATCGATGCGGGTGCGTTCCACCTCCGTCTGTCGCTGAGCTTCACTGTTGCGCTGACTGAAATCTTCCCAATCCGCCTGCGCTTCGCGCAGGGCGGTTTCGGCGGCGGTCAGCGCAGCGCCGGCGTCCGCCTCATCGGTCAGTAACCGCGCCAGCGCCGGTTCAGCCGCGGTCAGCGCCGCCAACAGTTCATCATGCTGCTCTCGATCCAGGGCCGACTGCGCCTCAACCTGGTCCAGCGCCGCCGCTATCTGTCGCTGCTCGTCCTCGCGCCGCCGCCGCAACTCGCGTTGATGCTGCAAATACTGTTCGAGCCGGCTGATCTCCGCGCCGGCCTGATAATAGCGCCCCTGAGCAGCGTTGAAGGCCTCGTTGAGTTCCAATCGCCGCGCCCGGCCGGTTTCGAGCTCGGCCTCCAACCGGCGTTGTTCCGCCAGGGTTGCGTCCAGCGCGGTGTCCTCCCGCCGCAAGGTCCGCTCGTGGCCCAACAGGTCGGCTTGCAACTTGCGCCAGCGCAAGGTCAGCAGTTCTGCCCGCAACCGCCGCTCTTCAGCGCGGTAGTCACGGTATTGTTCAGCGGCGCGAGCCTGGCGTTGCAGATGCTGAAGTTGTCGGGCCAGTTCCCCGCGCACATCATCAAGTCGCTCAAGATTTTCGCGGGTATGGCGAATTCGGGTTTCGGTCTCGCGGCGGCGCTCCTTGTACTTGGAAATACCGGCGGCCTCTTCCAGAAAGATCCGCAAGTCTTCGGGCCGCGCCTCGATGATCCGGGAAATCATGCCCTGCTCGATAATCGCGTAACTGCGCGGCCCCAGTCCGGTGCCGAGAAAAATGTCGGCGATGTCGCGGCGGCGGCAACGCGTCCCGTTGAGAAAGTAACCGGACTGGCCGTCGCGTCCCACCAGCCGCTTGATGGCGATTTCCGCATAGCTGGCCCAAGGGCCGCCCAGCCGACCGGCGCTGTTGTCGAACACCAGTTCGATGGAGGCTTGTCCAACCGGCTTGCGGTTGGCCGCACCGTTGAAAATTACATCGGTCATCGACTCGCCACGCAGACTGCGGGCTGAACTTTCGCCCATCACCCAGCGCACTGCATCGATGATGTTCGACTTGCCGCAACCGTTAGGACCGACAATGCACACCAGGTTGCTAGGTAAATGCAACACGGTAGGGTCGACGAACGACTTGAAACCCGCCAGTTTGACCTTGCTCAGGCGCATGATGGGGTGAGTCGAGGGCTCCGCAACGCTCAGGCTCGGCGAACCAGCGGTTGCAACACGGCTTCGATGGTTTCCATGTCAGGGATGATGATGGGCTGTTCCTGGTAGCGCGCCCAAGTGAGTACTCCTGGACGATTCAGTTCAGATTCGGGCGTTTCCAGATCCAAGGTAATTTCATGGCGTTGCAGATTGAGCGGGCGCGGCGCGGCGGTGCCCAGAATGCCAAAGTGCGGCAGATTGGAATCGGCGCCTAAAGCGTGGGCGATGATGATGCGGGAGTTGAGATCGGCGTCCGGCGCCACCCGGAATATCAGTCGCCCCAAGCTGATCAGCGGCGTAGTGAGATTGCGCCACAGCATGGCCCCAACCACCCAATGTGGCGCAGTTTCGATTCGCAAGGGCGTCGCATAAGGCAGAACTTCAACGACCAAGCTGTTGGGCAAAATAATCTGCCCGCCTTGCACCGTGATCAGCAGACAGCGAAGGTTGGGAGAGGCTTCCATGGTAGTCAGTGGTCAAGTGGTCAGTGGTCAGTGGCTTTCGGTCCACGGAAAGCACAGAAGACGCGGAATAAAAACGAAGCTGGCTTTTCCTTCTTTGCCTTGTCCCGTGGACCGCGTTTTTTAATGCTCAGGTAATCAGCTCCAGCGCCCGCTCACCCAGAATTTTACGGATCGACAACATCAGTTGCTCCTCCTGATAGGGTTTGGTTAGGTAGTCGTTGACGCCCAGCTTCATCGCCCGATCACGATGCTTGTCTCCGCCGCGCGAAGTGACCATGATGATCGGCAAATGACGCAGGTGAGGCTGGTTGCGAACGTGGGCCACCACCTCGAAACCGTCCATACGCGGCATCTCGATGTCGAGGATCGCCAGATCAGGCACCTGGGTTTGTAGCATCGCCACCGCATCCAGACCATCCTTGGCGGTTGTCACCTGAATATTATGGCGCTCCAAAACCCGGGATGTGACCTTGCGCATGGTGATCGAGTCGTCGATCACCATGATGTTCAGCTTCTCCTGCCGGGCTTCCTGCCGCGCCGCCCGTAATGCCCGGCTTTCCGACTGCTTTTGCCGCTGGGAGCCAATATTACGCACCAGCGCCGCCAACTCCAGCACCACGACGACCCGACCATCGCCTAGCACCGTAGCTCCGGAAATGCCAGGTACGCCATTGAACTGAGGGCCGACCGGCTTGACGATAATTTCCTGGTTGCCCCGCACCGCTTCAACCTGAAGCGCGGCGCTGGCTTCCGCGCTGCGGAACAGCAGAATCGGCGGTCGGCGATCCTTGACTTCATCAAAGGGCAGCACCTGCTCACTGCCGACCAGAATGCCCAAATTGTGCATTGGGTAATGCCGGCCGCTGTACTGATGCTGAATCTGCTCGCCAGAGAGATAAGAGCGAAATTCGGCCTCATTGATGCGAGTGACGAGTTCGATGCTTAGCAGGGGAATGGCGAACACTCCGTCGCCGGCTTGCACCAGCAGCGCCTGAGTGACCGCCAGCGAGAACGGCAGGCGAACAATGAAGCGCGTGCCTTGACCAGGCTCGGTCTGGATCAGCAACGCGCCGCGCATGGCCCGGATCGCTTCATTCACGACATCCATGCCGACGCCACGCCCTGATACCTGGGTCACCGCACTAGCAGTGGAAAAACCGGGACGCAGCAGCAAGGCGATCAATTCTTCCTGGGTTGCCGGTTGTCCGGGCAGCAATAAGCCCTTTTCCTCGCCCTTGACGCGGATCGCGTTAAAATTCAGGCCCGCGCCGTCATCCCCCAGTTCCAGCACCAGTTCCGCCCCCTCGCGCCGCAGGCTCAAGGTAATGGTGCCAATGTCCGGTTTGCCGGCTGCCCGGCGCTGCTCAGGCAATTCAATGCCATGCGCCAGCGAGTTGCGCAGCATGTGCTCCAGCGGCGCCACCATGTTTTCCAGCACCGTGCGGTCAACCTCAGCCTCTTCGCCGCCAACCAGCAATTCAGCCCGCTTGCCCAAATCCTGGGCCGCCTGTCGCACCACCCGCCGCAAACGCGGGATGATGGCGCCAAAGCGAACCATGCCGGTTCGCATCAAGCCCTGCTGAATTTCCTTATTGACCTTGCCCTGCTGATCAAGCAGCGTGGTGATGTCGCGGGTATGTTCGCCCAAGGCGTTGCCCACACTGCCCAAGTCTTCGGCAATTTCCATCAGCGACCGGCTGAGCTGCTGCAACTCGGTGAAACGATCCAGTTCGAGTGGATCAAATTCCATCTGGTGGGCTTTGGGACCCTGATCCTGTCGCGACTGGATGCGGGCTTCGGCTTGGGTGGCAAGATGGTTGACGTGGCGGCGCAACCGGGCGATGGTCTGCTCCATGTCGTTGAGATTTTCACTCATTGCGCTGACGCCTTGGCCAATGCGGGCGCGGAAGATGCTGCTTTCACCCATCTGGTTGACCAGAGTGTTAAGCAGCCCGGCGCTGACGCGGATGGTGTCGGCCGGCGCTGCCGCCGCCGACTTTTCCGCCGGATGCGCAGCGGGTGCAGCGACCGGCGCGGGTTGGGAAACAGCCGCTGCCGCAACGGGCGCACTGGGATGTTGCCCCCGCGCCGCCGGGGTTTCGCCAAGCACCCCATGCAGATCGTCAATGAGTTCCTGCTGCGCCGGCGGTTGAACGCCATCGTGCACTGCCGCCAGCAGTTGATGCAGCCGATCCAGCGCCCGTTGGACCGGATCGAGGATCAGCGGCGACGCCTTCAGCGTCCCTTTGCCCAGCGCATCCAGCACCGATTCAGCCGCATGGGCCAAGTCGCCCACCGTCATGAAGCCGGCCATGCGCGAACTGCCTTTGAGCGTGTGCATCTCCCGGCGCAGGTCATTGAGCCGTTCGGTGTTGTCCGGCTCTTCGCGCAGCCGCTGCAGGATCACATCGCTGGAATCAAGAATCTCGGAGGCTTCAGTCTGGAAAACCTGCGCCAGCTCCTGATCCAGCTCGGTCATGGCCCGGAACGAATGAGGTTCCAGAATCAAGGCGGTTGGCTCTCCAGTCGGCGCAACCGATGGCGACTCTGCGCTCGGTTCGCCCTTGATGATCGCATCAGCCAACCGGTGCAATTCGCTGATCAGATCCGTTGCGGCAGGCGGAAGAATTCCGCCAGTAGCCTCCGCCAGCATCCGGTTCAAGCGATCCAGCGTGTTCTGCAGGGTATCCAGCACGACCGCCGTCGCCTGACTGGCCGTTTTGCCGAGTGCGTCCAGCACCGATTCAGCGGCATGAGCCAGATCGCCCACCGTCATGATCCCGGTCATGCGCGAACTGCCCTTGAGCGTGTGCATGCCTCGGCGCAAATCATTCAACAAGGCGGTGGGTTCAGCTTGGACGCCAGTCCGCAACTGTTGAAGAATGGCGTCGCTGGCATCCAGGATTTCGGCGGCCTCGTACTGGAAGACCTGGGCCATTTCCGGATCGACCGCCAGTTCAGTTGCGGCAATCTCCTCCAGCGGCGTTGCAACTTCAATCGGTATGACGGGCTCAATCAGCCCGACCGGCTCAACCCGTTCGACCGGTTTGACTGGTTCCAGTGGTTGAACCGATTCAACCGATTCAACCGACTGAGCCAGTGTGACCGTTTCAACCGGCTTGACCGAATCCGAAGCCACGTTTGCCGCTGCTTCTTGTAGCAACTCATCGGCGCTGGCTGTCAATCGCGTCAAAGCTGCCAGGGTTTCGGTAGTGACCGGGGCTTCGCCGATCAATGGCTCCAGCGCTAGTCCTGCTTCTCCAACCAGACTGACCAGGCGGGGCGAAACCGCCAAAGCCCCGTTTAGCGCCTGACTCAGCAGATTTTCAAAACACCAGGCGAAATCGCTAATCACGGTTGCGCCGACCACCCGACCGCTGCCTTTGAGGGTGTGAAACGCTCGACGGATAATCCCTATCGCCTGCCGGTCTGCCGGATGTTCCCGCCAGATTGCCTGTTGTGTCTGGATAGCGGCCAGTTCGCCCCGCGCTTCCTCAAGAAAGACTTCCACAAATTCCGGATCGATGCCCGGCGCAATCGCCAGCGTCAGCGGTAGCGATTTGGCGGGTTCCGGTTCAGTCTTCAGTAACGCCTGCGCCTGCGCCGCCAAAGCCGACAACGCAGCCAGTTCATCCCCCTGCAATGGCGTCTCCCCCACCAACGGCGCCAAGCCGGCGACCGCCGCCGCGACGGCGTCAGCGATCTCAGGACGGGCATCCAATCTACCCTCCAGAACCTGATTCAGCAGGTTTTCAAATTCCCAAGCGAAATCGCCAATCACGGTTGCGCCAACCATCCGCCCGCTACCCTTAAGGGTGTGAAACGCCCGACGGAGAGTGGTAAGCGCCTGCCGGTTGTCCGGATTCTGCCGCCACAGAGCCAGATATTCCCGAATCGTCGCCAGTTCGCCCCGCGCTTCTTCGATAAAGACTTCGGTAAATTCAGGGTCGGCGTCGGCCAGCCCAATCAGCGGGATCAGCCAGGACATGGATGTTTTGGCGTCTTTCCCGATAGAGAACTCCTCGTCTTCCGCGGATGGAGCTAACGCCAAAGTCGGTTCCAACACGGGCGCAGCAGATGGGGATTCCAGACGAACAGTCGGCGACGCAATAGGTTCATCGCTAGCCGGCATTGGCCAGTCAATCGCGTCAACGGACAGGTTAGAGGTCATCCAGTCCGCTCGCAGATCCGGGGCCGAACCGTCCGACTGTTCAGGGAGATCAGGGTTGATGACGGGCGCGGCGGGTTGGATTGGGGTGAGGGCAGCAGCTTCAGTCAGAGTCGGCAACCCCAACAGAGTGTCCAATTCCGTCAAGTGGTCTTCGGCCCGGCGCAACACCGATGACCATAGGGTTCCACCACCATCAAACGGTTCCAGACCGTAGTTTAACTGGGCCAGAATCTCGGCGCAGACTCCGCCGGCCAGCGATCCGTAGTATTCAGCAGCGCCGCCAGCCAAGGTGTCTACAATCCGATCTAACCGGACAACGACCAGCGCCGGACGAGGCCAGCCGTGCGCATCCAGCAGCCTGTGCAGGACGTGCAAGTCATCCCGCAGCGCTTCCCAGGAGCTGGGTTGGTCCGCCGCTGGCTCCAGCTGGTTGGCGACGATCCGCTGGAGCCGTTTGAGGACATCCGCCATGGCTTGCGGTTCCATAGGGGGGTCCACCGACGACCCGCCCCCAGTCGCTAGGCCATTGCCGGAGTCGGCTAGGCTGCCCTGCCGCCGCGCCCGCCGCAAGGTATCGGCGACTTTGGACAATTCAGCATCAGGACGACGGTCGCCCGGAGACAGACAGGCTTCCAGATAGCCCGTCAACTGGTCAGCAGCCTGTCGCAGCACCATCGTGTCCATGGACTGGAGTGCGCCTCTCGCCAACTCCACTGTAGTCTCGCGCATGCTGTCCAGCAAGGCGACGGCCTGGTGATGTTCGAGAATCGCCATTGGAGCTCGAATCTGATCGATGGCCTCGATCAGTGTTTCCAACGGCGCGGGATCGGCAGGATGCTCGTGATAGGCGTCCAGGTCGAGCTGAATCCGCCGCAAGGCAAACAGCAAATCGTCCTTGATGGCGACTAGGGGGTTATCAGCGACACGACGCGAAATCATCACGCTACCTCGGTGCATGCGGCCTGTCCGTCCGGCTATTGCCGTAATGGAAACGAGCTTATCGGGATACAGTGTGCGATTGCTTCCAGCACTGAGCCACAAACTTAATCGGGCAACCGGAAACCAGCCACTGATTGCCGCAATTCCTGCGCTAACTGATTCAGTTTGCCGATAGCGGAGGCGGTCGCCACGCTGCTCTCGGCAGTCTGACCGGTGATTTCATTGATGGAAATCATGGCTGACGACACCCGCGAGGCCATTTCCGATACCTGTCCAGCTGACTTGGAAATTTCGTCGATCAGTTCAGCCAACTTGGCGGACACCTTTTCGATCTCATCCAGCGCCTCGCCAGCCTTTTCCGCTAACCCGGCTCCACCAACCACCTCAGAGGTGCTCTTCTCCATCGAGATAACCGCTTCATTAGTATCGGCTTGAATGGTCTTGACCAGGGTTTCGATCCGTTTGGTCGCGTTGCTGGAGCGTTCGGCCAACCGTTGCACCTCATCAGCCACTACGGCAAAGCCGCGCCCGGCGTCGCCCGCCGCCGACGCCTGAATGGCTGCATTCAACGCCAGAATGTTGGTCTGATCGGCGATATCATTGATCAGCGCCACGATGTCGCCGATCTCTTGCGAGGATTCGCCCAGCCGCTTGATGCGCTTGGAGGTATCCTGGATATGCTCGCGGATGGTGTTCATTCCGTTGATGGTGCGCCGCACCCGGGCCCCTCCCTCGTGGGCGATGCCGACTGATTTCTCGGCCACCTCAGCGGATGAGGCCGTCTTGGTCGATACTTCATCCATGGATTGCGCCATTTGCATCACGGTAGCGCTGGCGTTTTCGATCTGACGGGCCTGAATCTCGCTGGACTTGGCCAGTCGGTCGGCGATGGCGCTGGTTTCCTGCACTGCGGCCGCCACCAGCCCAGAAGTGTTATTGATAGTGGACACCAAATCCCGCAGCGCCTCAATTGCGTAGTTGACCGAATCAGCGATGGCGCCAGTGATATCTTCAGTGACACTGGCCTGAACGGTCAAATCGCCCTCGGCCAGATTACCCAGTTCGTCGAGCAACCGCAGGATCGCATCCTGGTTGCGGCGGTTCTGTTCTTCGGTATCCTGTTTACGCTGTTCAGTTTCGGCCAGTTGCTGGCGGCTTTCCCGATTCTGAACATAGAACAGCATAACCAGCAAAACCAAAGTGATAAAACCGAGGGCGTAAGCAACGTGGTTGCTGAGTGACAAACCGAAAAACCGGTAATCATTGGCGGTCGAGACATACTGTCCAACCAGCCGGTTGGCGGCTTTTTGCAGTGCGTCGGCCTTGTCGGCGATATCTTGGGCGGCGTTCTGAACCTTGACCAGTTCCGGAGCCTTATCAACGATGTCGGTAGTGGTGGTTTCGATCGATTTGAATAGATCAGCGAGTTCGGCCAGCTTGCCGGCGCTGTCGGGGATGGTGACGCGATCAATGCCGGAGCCGCCTTCCCGCATCCCCTTGAGCATTTTGCCAAACTGCTTGATGTTACTGCTGAAGCGGTCGGCGGCGGCGACCGCGCTTGCTCCACCCTCAGTCAGCAGACGCTTGAGATCACCGTCAATCCGCTGACCTAACTGTAACTGATTAGTGGCAAAATAGACTTGTTTTGAATCAACCCGGTTATTGGCCAGACTCCGGGCGATCTCGTCAGACAGGGCAATGATCTGACTCAGCGATCTTTCCAGCAGGGGCTGGTAATTGCTGACAAACACCACCGAGGCGCGCCCGGCTAGAATCGCGTCAATTTCGGTTCTGACCGGCCTCCAGCGGCTTTCCAGTTCGTCCAAAGCGGGGCGCGCCGACTCCGGCGAGGCCGGTAGCCCCAGTCCAGGATTGCCGTTTCTGAGATCGTTGATTGCAGCTTCAAACTGATTGCGGCTGTCCTTGAGCCGGTCGAAACCGGTTTCCTTGCCCCGCGCTGCTTCAAGCGCCTGGGTTATTATGGCGTGCGACAACAGCTGCAATCCGCCAGCGCGGGTGATGTAGAGTTTGCTGCGCTCATCCTGCTGCTCCAGGGCGATAAAGGTCATCCCCATCAATACAACAAACACTACCAACGCCCCCAGCAGCGTCAGATAAGTGGGTGACACCCCTTTCAAAATCGAATTATTTCGCGAGTCGCGCATGTTCTGTTTCTCGTTCAACCAGTGATCCTAATGACCCCGTCCGACATCCGGCGGGGCAATGCCCGAAAAATGCTTTACTCTCAACTCTAGTTGGCCGCGCTCAGAAAAGCCGGATCCGCCAACAACCGACCGCTATCGAAAACCAGCCAGTACTGATTGTCATTCAGGAACGCCTCAATGACATAGGGTCGCAAACTGGCCTCCACTGCATCCAGGGACGGTAACCGGTGTTGTGGACCGAAATGCCGCATACCGATGATTTCATCGACCAGCAGGCCATAATCCCACTCGCCTGCGCGCACCACGACCACCTGACTGCCGGGCAGGCGTGGGGTTGACCGACCGATCAGAAAATCTCGCACATCCGAAACCGAGATGACCTTACCGCGCAGATTAGCGATGCCCAGCAGCCAGCGTTTCACGCCAGGCACCCGGGTAATACGGGGCACCGGGATGATTTCCGTGACATCATCCATAGAGAATAGCAGGTTCCATGATCCCAGGCGCAGCGCCAGTCGCCCGCGGATTTCCGATAACTGAGCGCCAGCCACCGCCACCGGCACTCGTTGACGGATACGTTGGTCAAGTTGCAATAGAATGTCAAAGGGATGCAGCGGCGGAGGGGCCGCAAGCGTATTGATAGCTGCATCTGCCACAGAATTATCCTCTGAACGGGATTCAGCGCCGGACGATCGCTAACCAAACCAGACTATGACGCTCATGCGCTGTAAGCTGGATTACAATGAAAATTTGCATTTTATGATGTCATTCTTAGCATACTAGCGGTGATGACGCCATGTTGAAACCGCGATAGATCTTTTTCACTGGCGCAATGCTCCACGTTTCAATTCCCCCTGGTTCCCAAAAACCGGCTTCATACCACTCGAGACCAACAGGTTAGCCATGACGCTCAAACTCGGCGTAGTGATGGATCCTATTGCGGCCATCGCCCTCAAAAAGGACACGACGTTCGCCATGCTGTCAGCCGCCCAGGCGCATGGCTGGGAATTGCACTATTTCGAACAATCTGACCTTTATGCCCGTGGCGATACCTCGTTTGGCCGGAGCCGGCGGCTGAGCGTCCAGGATGACAAGAGCGGCTGGTTTGCCTTCCATGACCAGCAGGAATTACCGCTGGCGGAATTGGACGCGATCCTGATGCGTAAAGATCCGCCATTCGACATGGAATATATCTATACCACTTACCTGCTGGAGTTAGCCGAACGGGATGGCGCATTAGTGGTGAACCGGCCGCGCAGCCTGCGCGACGCCAATGAAAAACTGTTTGCCCTGCACTTTCCACAGTGTTGTCCGCCGACTCTGGTCAGTCGGGAGGCAGCGCGATTCAAGAGTTTCCTGGCTGAACAGGATGACATTGTGGTCAAACCGCTGGACGGGATGGGTGGCGCATCGGTATTCCGGTTGCGGCGCGACGATCCAAACCTGAATGTGATCCTGGAAACCCTGACCGCCCACGGTCAGCGGTTGAGCATGGCGCAACGCTACTTGCCGGAGGTAGTTGCTGGCGACAAGCGCATCCTGCTGATTGACGGTGAACCGGTTCCCTACGCGCTGGCGCGGATTCCTCAGGCGGGTGAAACCCGCGCTAATCTAGCCGCAGGCGGGCGTGGCGAGGGGGTGGCGCTGAATGAGCGGGATCGCTGGATTTGCGCGCAAGTTGCGCCACGCTTGCGAGAAATGGGCCTGTTGTTTGTCGGTCTGGACGTGATCGGCGACTGGCTGACCGAGATCAATGTCACCAGCCCAACCTGCGCCAGGGAACTGGATGCCCAGTTCGGGCTGGACATCGGCGGCGATCTGATGACGGTTATTGAACGTCGGCTGGGAAGCTGACCGGTTTCGGCGGAATGCGCAGCTTCGCTGATGACGCCGAACCGGCCGCTAATCGGTTGGCGCTGGCGCTGCTGCTGGCGATGGGTCTGCACCTTGCGCTGCTGGTCGTTCCGCTCGACTGGCGCATCCTCCCGTTTCCCGCGCCGCGCCGGTTTGAGGTGGCGCTGTCGCCACCGGTGAAACAGCCCATCATTGGGGAACCGGTTGCTGCCGCCGAAATCGTCGATCTTCCTGAGCCGGAACCGTCACAACTGGACACTGCGCCGCCCGTTCCATCAGCGGCGCCGATGCCGATAGTCGAAGCCCCGCCACCTCCACCTGCTTTCACACAACCGCCGCCAGTTCGTCCAACGATTCACTCCGCCAAACCGTCCAAACCGGTTAAACCGTCCAAACCCATCAAACCGCTTACTGAATCAGTCGTCCAACAGTCGGTAAAACCAGTAGCGCAACCCCGCATCAAACCCCATCCGACATCTTCAGCACCACTGAAACCGGCGGTGTCTGCAACCCGCCCTCCAGTTCAATCGCCAGTCAGCAGCGGCGGAACCCGTCCTGCCGCTAACCCGCCCGACCGCTTGGACAGTGCGGCGCTGCTCGGTCAGGTCGCCGGCATCGAAGCCGAAAATCAGCGCCGGGAAACAGCCGGAATTCGCAGTAAGCGGGTCAGTCCCACTGATACTCAATCGCTGGAAGGCTTTTATATCGCGGCCTGGGTGCGCAAGGTTGAGCAAATCGGAACAATGAATTTCCCATCCATCGCCCGCACGTTGAACTTGAATACCGGGCCGGTGCTGGACGTGGCGATTCGTGCGGATGGTTCGCTACAGGAAGTACGGATCGCCCGTTCGTCGGGTCATCCTGAACTGGATCAGGCGGCGCAACAAATCGTCAGGCTCGGCGCTCCTTATGCACCCTTTCCGCCCCAGTTACGGCAACGTTATGATGTATTGCACATCGCCCGGCCTTGGCGCTTCGAGTCCGATGGGCGGGTTAAGTCCCGCTGAAAACGGCAACTATTTTGCCGCCACCCACAACAAAAGGCCGTGACAGCGTCACGGCCCAGGAGGGTCAAGATGGTTATTATTATTAACCTTTTAGCCCGCTTTGCGCAGCTTGCGGAGCCTTTCAATAGTCTGTAGCTGCGCGACGGCTTCGGCCAGCTCGGCCTTGGCCCGGGCAAACTCAAACTCGCTGCGATGATCTGCGATCACCTGCTCAGCGCGTTGCTTAGCCGATTGCGCCGCGGCTTCATCCAGATCCTTGGCCCGTTCCGCCGTGTCGGACAGAATCGTCACCAGACTCGGCTGCACTTCCAGCAGCCCGCCCGACACGTAAAACAATTGCTCCTCGCCACCCTGCAAACGCACCCGCACCTGACCGGGTTTAAGTCGGGTCAGCAACTGGCTGTGACGGGGTAAAATGCCAAGTTCGCCCAGCTCGCCTGGCGCGGTCACCATCTCCGCCGCGCCAGAAAACAACTCCTTCTCTGCGCTGACGATATCGACATGCAGTGTCATGCCCATCGTGCGTCTCCTGCTCGGTTGCGAACGGAACGCAGCCCCAAGGCCGGGGCTGCCGCCCCATTACAGCTTGTTAGCTTTTTCCACGGCCTCATCAATCGCGCCGACCATGTAGAACGCCTGCTCGGGCAGATGATCGTACTCGCCGGCAACGATGCCCTTGAACGCGGCAATGGTGTCCTTGAGCGCAACGTACTTGCCGGGCGAACCGGTGAAGACCTCGGCGACAAAAAACGGCTGCGACAGGAAACGCTGAATCTTGCGGGCGCGCGACACGACTTGCTTGTCTTCTTCGGACAATTCATCCATGCCGAGAATGGCAATGATGTCCTTGAGTTCCTTGTAGCGCTGCAAGGTGCTTTGCACGGCGCGGGCGGTGTCGTAGTGATCCTGGCCCACCACCAGCGGATCAAGCTGCCGCGAGGTGGAATCCAGCGGGTCCACCGCCGGGTAAATGCCCAGTTCGGCAATCTGCCGGGACAACACCACCGTAGCGTCCAAGTGGGCGAAAGTAGTCGCCGGCGACGGGTCGGTCAGGTCATCAGCAGGCACATACACGGCCTGGATCGAAGTGATCGATCCGGTCTTGGTCGAGGTGATGCGTTCCTGCAACACGCCCATCTCCTCAGCCAGGGTCGGCTGATAGCCCACCGCCGACGGCATCCGGCCCAACAGCGCCGAACATTCGGTTCCGGCCAAGGTATAGCGATAGATGTTGTCGATGAACAGCAACACATCGCGGCCTTCATCGCGGAAGTTTTCAGCGATGCTCAGGCCAGTCAGGGCCACCCGCAACCGGTTGCCCGGCGGCTCATTCATCTGGCCGTAGACCAGCGCCACCTTGTCCAGCACGTTCGACTCTTTCATTTCATGATAGAAGTCGTTGCCTTCCCGGGTGCGCTCGCCGACGCCGGCGAATACCGAGTAGCCGGAATGTTCAATAGCGATATTGCGGATCAATTCCATCATATTGACGGTCTTGCCCACTCCGGCGCCGCCGAATAGGCCCACCTTGCCGCCCTTGGCGAACGGGCAGAGCAGGTCGATGACCTTGATGCCAGTCTCCAGCAGCTCGGTCGCACCGGACTGATCCTCGAAACTCGGCGCTGGCTGGTGAATGCCGCGCAGCGTCTCCGCCTGTACCGGGCCTTTGTGATCGACCGGTTCGCCCAGCACATTCATGATTCGGCCCAGGGTTGCGATTCCAACCGGCACCGAAATCGGCGCTTCGGTGTTGGACACCGCCATATTGCGCCTTAGCCCTTCCGATGCGCCCATCGCAATGGTGCGGACGACGCCATCGCCCAGTTGCTGCTGCACTTCCAGCGTCAGACCGTTTTCGTCAATGCGGAGCGCATCGTAAATCTTGGGCACCGATCCACGGGGGAACTCAACGTCCACCACCGCACCGATGATTTGCACGATATTGCCAGAACTCATTATTTGGGTTCCCCTTAGCTTGTTTCACCGTGCGTCCGGTCCCGCCGGGAGCGGACGCTTGCGGCGAGCCTATACCGCCGCGGCGCCGCCGACGATCTCGGCCAGTTCCTGGGTGATCGACGCCTGCCGGGCCTTGTTGTAGATCAGTTGCAATTCATCGATGAGGGCGCCGGCGTTGTCGGACGCGCTCTTCATGGCGACCATGCGGGAAGCCATTTCGCAGGCGACGTTTTCTACCAGAGCCTGATACACCACCGATTCGCCGTAACGCCGCAACAGCAGCTCGATGAGATCTTTGGGATCGGGTTCATAGATGTAATCCCATCGATGCACCGGCGCAGCATCCTGCACCTCGGCGGTAATCGGCACCAGTTGCTCAATTTTGGGCTTCTGGCTCATCGTATTGATGAACTCGTTGTAGACCAGGTAGATCGCGTCGACGCGTCCTTCTGTAAACGCATCGGCCATGACCTTGACTGGCCCCAGCACATCCTCAAAGCGTGGCGCATCGCCCAGGTGCGAAACATGAGCGACGATGTTGCCTTTCAGACGGCGGAAAAACTGGAATGCCTTAGTGCCGACTGTGCAAACATCGACCTCGACACCCTGGGTTCGCCACTGCTGCATGGCGACAATCGCGGCCTTGAACAGGTTGGTGTTCAGCCCCCCGCACAGACCCCGGTCGGTGGAAATAACGATCAGCCCAACCCGCTTGAGTTCGCGTTCGATCAGCCCTGGACTGCGATACTCGGTATGGGCATGCGCCAAGTGCGAGATCACGTTGCGAATCTTGCTCGCGTAAGGCCGGGCCGCTCGCATACGTTCCTGCGCCTTGCGCATTTTGCTCGCCGCCACCATTTCCATGGCTTTGGTGATTTTCTGAGTACTTTTGATACTCTTGATTTTGGTTCGTATTTCTTTGGCGCCGGCCATGCTGATACCCGCTTACACGTAGTGGGTCTTGAAATCTTCCACGACCTTTTTCAAGCCCGCTTCGATCTCATCGTTGTAATCGCCCTTGACATTGATCTTGTCGACCAAGCCGGCATGGCTGGTTCGCGCAAACGCCAGCAGTCCGGCTTCAAAATCGCCGATCTTGTTGAGCGCCACGTCATCCAGGTAGCCGCGATCCGCTGCAAACAGCGAGATCGCCATGTCCGCCACCGACATCGGCGAGTACTGCTTCTGTTTCATCAATTCGGTGACCCGCTGGCCACGTTCCAGCTGCTTGCGGGTTGCCTCGTCGAGATCGGAAGCGAACTGGGCGAACGCCGCCAGTTCTCGGTACATCGCCAGCGCCAGCCGGATGCCGCCACCCAGTTTCTTGATGATCTTGGTTTGGGCGGCGCCGCCAACCCGCGACACCGACAGGCCCGGATTGATGGCGGGACGAATACCGGCATTGAACAGGTCGGTTTCCAGATAAATCTGACCGTCGGTGATCGAGATCACATTGGTCGGCACAAACGCGGACACGTCGCCGGCCTGGGTTTCGATGATCGGCAACGCCGTCAGCGACCCGGTCTGGCCCTTCACCTCGCCGTTGGTCAACCGTTCGACCTCGTCAGCATTGATCCGGGACGCCCGCTCCAGCAACCGGGAGTGCAGATAGAACACATCGCCGGGGAACGCCTCGCGGCCCGGCGGGCGGCGCAGCAGCAGCGACACTTGCCGATAAGCAACCGCCTGCTTGGACAGATCGTCATAGACAATCAGGGCGTCCTCGCCGCGATCCCGGAAATATTCACCCATCGCACAGCCGGAATAAGCCGAGGTGTACAGCATCGCCGCTGATTCGGAAGCGCTAGCGGCGACAATAATGGTGTGATCCATTGCGCCATGCTCTTCCAGCTTGCGAACTACGTTAGCAATAGACGAATTCTTCTGCCCAATCGCGACGTAGATGCACTTGATGCCAGTGTTCTTTTGATTGACGATGGTGTCAATCGCCACCGCCGTCTTGCCGGTCTGGCGGTCGCCAATGATCAATTCACGCTGACCACGCCCAATCGGCACCATCGAGTCAATCGCCTTAAGTCCGGTTTGCACCGGTTGGCTGACCGATTGCCGCTCAATAACGCCTGGCGCGATCTTTTCAATTGGCGCACTTAGGGTAGTGTTGATCGGCCCCTTACCGTCAATTGGCTGACCCAGAGCGTTGACCACCCGCCCTAGCAGCGCCGGTCCAACCGGCACTTCCAAAATGCGGCCAGTGCAAAGCGCCTTGTCGCCTTCAGCAAGATGCTCATATTCGCCCAAGATCACCGCGCCGACCGAGTCGCGCTCCAGATTCATAGCCAGGCCATAAGTGACCGGGTCGCCTTCCCGGGGAGCCGGGAACTCGATCATTTCGCCCTGCATCGCATTGTCGAGGCCGTAAATTCGGGCAATGCCGTCGGCCAGGCTAACAATGGTGCCTTCAGTGCGGGCTTCGGCGGTCGCCTCATAACCTTGCAGGCGTTGCCGAATCAGATCGCTGATTTCGGATGGTTTGAGTTGCATAGAACGGTATTCCCCTTACTGGCTCAAGGCCATGGCGAGTTTGTCCAGCCGACCGCGGGCCGAACCGTCGATTACCCGATCCCCGATCCGGATCACCGCGCCCGCAATGAGCGATGCATCCGTCTTGCAGTCCAGTTCGACGCTGCGTTTAAATTTGGCAGTGAGCGCCCTGGAAATGCTGTCGCTCTGGGCCGCAGTCACCACCGTAGCAGTGATCAGTTCGGCATGCAGGACGCTTTCAGCTTCCGCCCGCAACCGCTCGAACAAGACAGCGATGCCTGGAAGCTGATGCAACCGGTGAAACTCGGCCAGCATCCTGAGAAAAGCGACAAATACTGTCGGTGTTTCCATGCCGCCGCGTACATCACGACACAGCCCGGCCACTAGATCGGCTTTTTGTTCACCGCGCAACTGGGGATTCCATGGTCCCAGCAAACGGCGCATGGCCGGATCGGCGGCAATAGCGGCGGCAACTTGCAACAGTTCGGACCAGAGTGGTAAAGCCTGGGCGTCCTGGGCATCCTCAAACGCAGCGCGGGCATAAGGCCGGGCGGCAGCGGCGGGTCGGACAACGGGTGTGGTTTCAGCCATGGGCGTGGTCCGGGTGGTTAGAGTTGCGCGACCAGGTCATCCAGCAGCGCCGCATTGGCCGCTTCGTCAACCTCGCGCCGAAGGATCTTGCCGGCGCCGGCGACCGCCAGACTGACCACCTGATGACGAAGCTGCTCACGAGCGCGGTTGGCCTCCTGCTCAATTTCCGCCTTGGCGACGGCTAACTGGCGGTCACCTTCAGCGCGGGCATCCAGTTTCGATTGCTCGATAACTTCATTGGCGCGTTTATGGGCTTGGGCGACAATCTCGGCAGCCTGCTGCTTGGCTTCTTTCAGCATTTGGGCGGCCTTAGCCTTGGCCAGTTCCTGCTCGCGCATCCCGCGCTCTGCAGACGCCAAGCCATCAGCAATTCGCTTCTGGCGGTCCTGCATGGCCTGCATGATCGGCGGCCATACATACTTCATGGTAAACAGCACCAGAAGGCCAAACGTGATCATCTGCCCGATGAGGGTGGCATTGAAGTTCACGCGATTACCTCCTCAGATACGCGGATGGGGGGCGTTGGAACGCTCCAAAAGCTCACTTGATCAGAGCCTGCACCGGGCCGAGGAAGGGGTTGGCAAAGGTAAAGAATAGCGCAATGCCGACGCCGATCATGGTCACTGCGTCAAGCAGACCCGCAACGATGAACATCTTGACCTGCAACGCGGGAATCATTTCCGGCTGGCGAGCAGCGCCTTCGAGAAACTTGCCGCCCAGCAGGGCGAAGCCGATGGCGGTGCCCAGTGCGCCCAGACCCAGAATCAACGCTACCGCGATAACAGTCATACCCTGCACTTGAGCAATCAGGCTTGCAGCTTCCATTATGATCTCCCGTTTAGAGATTGAGGTGTGGATGAAAAAAAACGATTGGGCGTATTGTTAGCACCAGCCCCGGAAGGTTAGCAACTTCAATGATCCTCGTGCGCCATGCTCAGGTACACGATGGTCAGCACCATGAAAATGAAAGCCTGCAGGGTGATGATCAGGATGTGGAACACCGCCCAGGGCCAGCCTAGGGTAAACTGAAGCCACCAGGGCAACAATGCGATCAGGATGAAGATCAGCTCGCCGGCGTAGAGGTTGCCAAAGAGACGCAGACCGAGCGAGATTGGCTTGGCCAAGTCTTCAACGATCCGCAGCAAGAGATTAAATGGCATCAGCCACTTACCAAAAGGATGGGTCAGGACTTCCATGGTGAAATGGAGGGGACCCTTGACCTTGATGCTATAGTAATAGACGAGCAGCAGCACCGAAATGGACATGCCAAAAGTCGAATTCAGGTCGGTGGAGGGTACTGAACGCAGATAGTGAATGCCGAACAGCCCCGCGATAGACGGCAACAAATCGACCGGCAGCAGATCCATGGCGTTCCATAGAAACACCCAGACGAAGATGGTCAGCGCCAGCGGCGCGATGACCGGGTTGCGGCCGTGGAAAGAATCCTTAACCTGGGTATCGACGAACTCGACCATAATTTCACAGAAGTTCTGCAATGGCCCAGGCACACCACTGGTGGCGGTTTTTGCGGCTTTCATAAACAGCCACAAGAACAGCACCCCTAACCCGGCTGAAAACAGCAGCGTGTCCAGATGAATCACGCCAAAGCCGCCAGTCTCCTCCCCGTGCAGAAAGTGCATCTTGGTCAGATCAAACCGGAGATTGGTCAGATGGTGAACGATGTATCCCGTCATGGAATGACCCGTTTCGCTCATGGCGTCCTCACTAAAGCGGTAGAAGCATGGAAGGTGAAAGGCAACGCCAGCCAGTACGCCAGCAGCGCCGCGATGTACGCCAGCAGCAGCGGCAGGGGCGCGACCGGAAGCCAGAGAAAGGCGGCGCCCAAGAGGAGAACGGTCAGCAGCAGTTTAACGATCTCGCCCACATAGAACGCCTGGGCGATTTTGGCGGCGGGCGATCCGGTGCGGACTGAAAGAACCTTGCTGGCGAAGTAGATGCTGGTCAGGATGCTGACGCCGCCGCCAATCAGCGCCGACCACGCCGCCTGAACGCCGCTGAAAACCAGGGAAACAGCAGCAATCGCCAGCGTAATGAGCAATTGGATGAAAGCGATGCGGCGGGTGACCTGTTTTGCGCCCATAACCCGTCCGGGGTTGAGTGGTCTGGACGCCAATAGCACGCTGGGCATGGGATATGTAGTTATTAGTCTTTGGTTTTATAGTAGTTTTATCTACGCAGCGACCGGGCTTTACGTTAAGCGCTCCAGTGCGTTCGGGATTTGTTCAACCGCGCAGACTGTCGTGGAATTATAGGGAATTCTGCGTATCACGGTCAATGAAAATCGCCGGTTCATTTCACACGGGACAGGATGCCGTCCAGTTCATCCAGGGTATTATAATGGATAACCACGCTGCCCTTGCCGGAAACGCCGTGCCGCAACCGCACCCGCGCCCCTAACCGTTGCGACAGGTCGTCCTGTAGCAGACGGATATCCGGGTCAAGCGATTTAGCCGGCGGCAGTTCGGCGGGAACGTCCTGCTGGAGGCGACGAGCCAGTTGCTCGGTCTCCCGCGCCGACAGCCCGCGCAACAGCACCTGATGAGCGGCTTCCCGTTGCAGGGCGGGCGACAAGGGCAGCAGGGCGCGGGCGTGGCCCATGTCCAGCTTGCGCTCCCGCACCAGACCTTGCACATCTTCGGTTAAATCCAGCAATCGCAGCAGGTTGCTGACCGCCGCCCGCGACCGGCCTACTGCTTCCGCAACCTGTTGGTGGGTCAGTTCAAATTCGACGATCAATCGGTGCAGGGCGGCCGCTTCCTCCAGCGGGTTCAGGTCTTCGCGCTGGATGTTTTCGATCAACGCCACCGCAATGGCCGCCCGATCCGGAAGGTCGCGGATCACCGCCGGCACTTCACGCAAGCCGGCCAGTTGCGCGGCCCGCCAGCGCCGTTCGCCGGCGATGAGCTCATAGCGATCGCCGCCCAGCGGCCGCACCAGCACCGGTTGCACGACACCCTGAGCGCGGATTGATTCAGCCAGTTCCTGCAAGGTGTCCTCACGCAAGTCCTGGCGGGGCTGATAGCGACCTCGCTCGATCCACTCGACCGGTACTTGCCGCAGGATTTCCACTGCAGGCGGTTCCGGCGCCGTCTCGCTCCGCGTCGCCGCGCCGAGCAGCGCATCCAGCCCTCGGCCCAATCCGCCTTTCTTCCGAATGATCATGCGCCTGCTCCATCGTCGACTTTCGCGGCTGGCCGCCGCAGCCGTTTCCGCACTTCCTTGGCCAGTTCCCGGTAGCTTTGCGCCCCGCGGGAACTGTCGTCGTAATAGATGATCGGCAAACCATAACTGGGCGCTTCAGCCAGCCGCACGTTGCGGGGAATGATCGTCTCGAACACCGCCGCGCCGAAATGCGCCAGAAGCTGACTGGATACATCGTTGGCCAACCGGTTGCGGGGATCGCACATGGTTCGAACCAAACCTTCGATCCGCAGGCCCGGATTGGTCGACTTGCGCACCTTTTCAATAGTGTCCAGCAACGCCGACAACCCTTCCAACGCGTAATATTCGCATTGCACCGGGATGATCACCGACTGAGCGGCAGTCAGGGCGTTGACCGTCAGCATATTCAGCGCGGGCGGACAATCGATCAGAATCACGTCGAAGTTCCAGACCACCGGAGCGAGCGCAACGCGCAACCGGTCCGGGGCGTTATCTTTTTCCAGCAGGTTGACCTCGGCGGCGGTCAGGTCGCCGTTGGCCGGCAACAGTTGCATCTGGGCTTTTTCCACCCATTGCAGCGCCTCGGTCAGAGTCGCCTCGCCCAACAGCACGTCGTAACTGGTGGCGGGAACCGTGTGCTTGTCCACCCCGCAACCCATCGTGGCGTTGCCCTGGGGATCGAGATCGATCAGCAGCACGTTCTGCCGCAACGCCGCCAGACAGGCGGCCAGGTTAACGGCAGTGGTGGTTTTGCCGACCCCGCCCTTCTGGTTGGTGATTGCAATGATAGCGGCCATGAACTCGGAACTCAGTCTCGGAAAGCGGGCGCAGGGGCTAAATGCACCAGATGGCGCTCGGCCTCCAGGTGCGGGACATGCAGCGGGTAGACGCCGACCACAACATAACCGGGCGGCAGACGGGCCAGTTCGTCGTCGGGGAAGACGCCTTTCATCGCCAGCAACCGGCCATCGGGAGCGCACAGCCGGCCGGCGTTGGCCGCCATATCCGCCAAGGTCGCAAAGGCCCGCGACACCACGCTATTAAAGCGTGTGGCCGGCTGATAATCCTCGACCCGGCTGCGAATGACGCTGACATTAGGCAGTTGCAGTTCGGCGACCGCCTGGATGAGAAAGCGGGTGCGCTTGCCGTTGCTATCAAGCAGGCAGAACGCGCAGTCCGGTCGGGTGATCGCCAGCGGAAGCCCCGGCAATCCCGCGCCGCTGCCTACATCCAGCACTTTCGGCCCTTGCAGCCAGGGCAGGATCGACAGGCTGTCAAGCAGGTGCCGCACCACCATCGCGGCGGGATCACGCACGGCGGTGAGGTTGTAGGCGCGGTTCCAGCGTTCCAGCAGGGTGAGATAGTTGGTCAGACGGCGGCTAGCATCCACTGGCAGCGGAATGTTTAGCCGTTCACTGCCTTCAATAATGGATTGCTCGATACGCTCGCTGCTCATGGGATGCGGTTTACCGGCGGGTATTGCTTCTGGAATATGCCAGGCATTCTAACATGACTGCCGGTCATGACAGGGGATTCAAGCCGCGATGCCCAGCAGCAGCGCATACAGGTGGAGCAGCGCGACCGCTGCGCCCAGGCATTTCAGCACATACGCCGCATTCCAGCGCAGGAACGCATAGCCATCGATCCGGTAGCGCCCCTGCATGATCAGATGCAGCCCGGACAACGGATTGGCCGGAACCCCAATCGCCCAAGCCA
>JAJHPN010000421.1 GCA_020890855.1 Candidatus Contendibacter sp.
GGTGGCGCCATGAACGCGAACGCCTATCCTCCGGTGAAGGTTGGTCTGCTCGGGCTGGGCACGGTTGGCGGCGGCGTAACACGGGTGCTGGCGCGCAATGCCGAAGAAATCAGTCGTCGCGCCGGACGCGAGATCGTGATTACCCATGCCGCCGCCCGCAATCTCGACACCACCACGGCGAATCTGGCCGGGTTGAAACTGACCGGCGAGGCGTTGGAGGTGGTGGACGATCCGGACGTCTCGATCATTGTCGAACTGATGGGTGGTTACGAACCGGCGCGGAGTCTGGCCTTGCGGGCGCTGGCGAACGGCAAGCACGTCGTCACCGCCAACAAGGCGCTGATCGCCCGCTATGGCAATGAAATTTTCGCTGCGGCCGGCGCCGCCGGAATGATGGTTGGGTTTGAAGCCGCCGTCGCCGGCGGCATTCCGATCATCAAGGCGATTCGCGAAGGGCTGGCCGGGAACCGGCTGGAGTGGGTGGCGGGGATCATCAATGGCACCGCCAATTTCATCCTGAGCGCCATGCGCGACCAGGGTCGCGATTTCCCGGAGGTATTGGCCGAGGCCCAGGCGCTGGGCTATGCCGAGGCCGATCCGACCTTTGATATCGAAGGCATCGACGCCGCGCACAAGTTGACCATTCTGGCCTCGATCACCTTCGGGATTCCGCTGCAATTTGATCAGGCGTATATCGAAGGCATCAGCCGGATTACCCGCGAGGACGTGGCCTATGCCGAACAACTGGGCTATCGGGTCAAGCATCTGGGCATCGCCCGCCGCGATGCCGGGGGAGTGCAGTTGCGGGTGCATCCGACCCTGATTCCGCAGCGGCACCTGTTGGCCAATGTCAATGGGGTGATGAATGCGGTGCTGGTGAAGGGCGATGCGGTCGGCCAAAGCCTGTTCTACGGGGCGGGAGCAGGGGCGGAACCAACGGCTTCAGCCGTGGTGGCGGACATTATTGACGTGGTGCGGACCCTGACTGCCGACCCGGAAAATCGCGTCCCGCATTTGGCTTTCCAGCCCGACGCCCTGTCCGACCTGCCGGTATTGCCGATGACCGAGGTGGAAACCGCCTGTTATCTGCGCTTGCAGGCGCTGGATCGACCCGGCGTACTGGCTGATGTGACCCGGATTCTGGCGGACCGGGCTATCAGTATTGAAGCAATTTTGCAAAAAGAACCACTGCCCGGCGCTGATGATGTGCCGATCATTCTGCTAACGCATCCGGTTCGCGAGCAGCGAATGAATGAGGCGATAGCAGCCATTGAAGCGTTGGCCAGCATTCGCGCCCCGGTGACGCGGATTCGGCTGGAACCTCTCGATGCGGACTGAGCCAAGCAGGAGAACACTCGTGAAAACGATGACAATGAAACGGATGCTCGGTGGATTAAGTCCGGCGGTAGCCATTGCGGCGGCCACTGGGCGGATATGGTGAAATTCTTTTTCGCCGCCGTCAAAGTTTCCACTGATTCGATGGGTCAAACCGAAAGTGAACGCTGGCGACTTCTAAAAAGCAGCGCCTTGCGTAATAGCCTGGTCGCCGGGTTATTGATTGCGGCGACGGCGGTGGTCATCGCCTGGGTTTTCCAGTTAGCCCCCCGCTACATCGTCCAAACGCTGATCATTTTCACTGGCCTGCTCATCGCGCTGACGCCATTCCTGTCGCAACATCTGCCGCTGACCCGCTTTGGCCCGGCCAATCAAATCACCCTGATCCGCGCCGGTATCGCTGCTTTAATAGCGGGTCTGGCGGGAGGAATAACCCTGGAACCGATACTGGCCGGGTGGATGGCGGGCCTCGCCGGTGTGGCGTTGCTGTTGGATGGTCTCGACGGTTGGCTGGCGCGGCGCGGCGGCTGGGAAAGTCGGTTTGGCGCCCGGTTTGACATGGAAATCGATGCGTTCCTGATTCTGACGCTGGCCGTATTAGTGTGGCAGTCCGGCAAGACCGGCGGCTGGGTGCTGCTGTCCGGGGCGCTGCGTTATGGCTTTGTCGCTCTGGGTCAGGCGTTCCCTTGGTTGCGGCAACCGTTGCCGCCGCGTTGGCGCCGGCAAGCTATCTGCGTCATTCAGACCGCCGCGCTGGCGTTGTGCCTGAACCCATGGCTGGCTGCGCCGTGGGCGATCGGGTTGGCGGCGGGCGCTTTGGCGCTGCTGACCCTGTCTTTCGTGCTGGATACCCTTTGGCTGGCGCGGCAGACCCCTGCGGAATGCGCTCCAGCAGGCGGTTTGAAAACCAGTCGCTGGTCAGCCACCGGGCGACGGATCGCTAGCCATTCTTCGGAACCGTGATGTCCAGATACGCAATCCAGTAGCGGGACAGGTTGTTTACGCCTTCAAACCGGGTCATCAATGGAGCGAGTTCGGTTTTCAGGCGTTCAACTTCTGGCAGCAGCGCGGCCAGTTCAGTATCCAGTTCGGCCAATTGTTTGCTGCGGTTTGAGGCGGTGATGGCGATGCGGGTAGTGAGCAGGCGGACGCGCAGATAAAGCAGGTCGTTGGGCAGGGTGGTGTGGCGCCGGTAATGCAATTCTCCGGTTTCTGGCGTGACATCCTTCCGGCCCAACAGGTAGGTTTCCAGCCCCTCCACCCGACCCATCATGAGCGCGAGGTAATTCTGAGTGGAAGTCCGGTGCGCCAGCGGTTCCAGGACGGCGGTCTTTTCTTCCAGCCAGCGCCGCCGTTCCTGAATGTGCGCCCGCAACCGGTCGATCTCGCAGTCCAGTTCGATCAATTGCGGACTTACGTTCTCCAGATCTGCATCAATCTCATCGAGAAACTCGCGGAGTTGCCCCGATAAAATCCGTTCCAGCGTCAGGATGATGAATCGTTCCCAGAGGGTGTCGATCTGGCTGCGAACGCCATCCAGACGCTGACGGGTAGCCTGAAACCGGTCAGCGATTTCCCGCATGTTCCGCCCATACTCGGCACGATCCTGTGCGGTCCAGACCTGGGCCAATTGCGCTTCTTCACGTAACACATACGACAGGCCGCCCGGCGCGCCATCGTCAACTTCAACAACAGGCGTTTCCATGCAACGGATCTCCAGGTCGCGTCTCAGTCGAGGTAGGTCCAGCCATCGGGATAATCACGGTTCAGTTCATACACATCGTATACGCACAGGTCCTGATCGGGCAGTCCAGGAAAGAACAGTTGAGCTTTGGTTTCCGCCTGTGGCTCGTTTTCAGCTTCAATCAGCGCCACATTCAGCAGCTTGTCAGAACTGGGATCTTCCACAATCACGAGATAGGGTTTCATCAGGGTTCTCCTCATTGCAAGGTCCGGTTCATCGCGACAACCGGTCTTTAATTCAACTATAGAACACTGTAGCTCAAAAGCGTCGACTGGCGGCGCTAGGGGTAACGATGAATGCGAAACTGTTGATCCGGTTCGCGGATAATGTCGCCGACATGTAAGCTAAATAAGCCAGCCTGACGCTCGGCGAAATACTGGCGCAGGGTTTCATGAACCACGGTAAACGCCAGTTGCTCCCACGGAATCTCTTCCTCAGCGTATAACCGGGTCTCCAGGCTTTCCACGCCGGGGCTGGCGCAGCCGTCCCGCAGTTGGCCGCGAAACATCAGGTAGACCTGGCTGACGTGGATCAGCGAATACATACCATAGAGCGTCAGGTTTTCAACCACCGCGTTAGCTTCTTCCAAGGTTTCGCGGGCGGCCGCTGCAACCGCCGATTCGCCGTTTTCCATGAACCCGGCCGGCAGGGTCCACAATCCATAGCGTGGCTCGATAGCGCGCCGGCAGAGCAGAATTCGCCCCTCCCATTCCGGAATGCAGCCGGCGACGATTTTGGGATTCTGATAGTGAATGACGCCGCATACATCACAAACATGCCGAGGCCGGTTATCGCCCAAGGGCACACGCAAGCGGACCGGAGCGCCGCACTGGCTGCAAAATTTCATGGGACAGGTTTTCCTTACAATCAATGCCGGTTTGCGGTTGGGGAGAAGTAGTGAACCGGGCGTTGCGTTTATTATGGCGCGAATCTCGCTAGAATAGTTTCACTTGTCCCTGATCGAGATCGCGCTCATGTTCAGAACCCTGTTGACTGGTTGGTTGCTGCTCTGCGGCGGCATCGCCATCGCTGCCGAATCCAAAACCCTGGTGGTCTACAATTGGGCTGAATATTTGCCCAAGAAAGTGATCGAGCAGTTCACCAGGGAAACCGGCATCAAGGTGCAGTACTCGACCTATGAAAGCAATGAGGCGATGTACGCCAAGGTCAAGACGGTCAAGGGCGAAGGCTATGACATACTGGTGCCGTCCACCTACTATGTGGATCGGATGCGCCGCGAGGGCCTCTTGCAAAAACTTGACAAATCCCGTCTGAATAACTTCAACAATCTTAACCCGCGCCTGCTCAATCAGCCCTACGATCCCAATAACGATTACAGTATCCCCTATCTGTGGGGAACGACCGGGATCGCGTACAACGCCGACAAGATTCAGCCTGGCCAATTGGCGAGCTGGGCGGATCTCTGGGATCCGGCTTATAAGAACAAGCTGCTGTTGTTGAATGACATGCGCGAAGTGTTTTCGATGAGCCTCAAAGTGCTGGGATACGCCATCAACACGACGGACGAACACCAGATTAGGGCCGCTTACGAAAAGTTGGCGGAATTGATGCCCAATGTGCGGGTATTCGATGCTGAATCGCCTAAAACCAAGTTTCTGGCGCAGGAAGTCACAGCGGGAATGCTGTGGAACGGCGAGGCGTATATGGCCGGTAGAGAGAACGTGAAGATCAAGTATGTCTATCCAAAAGAAGGAGCAATTCAATGGATGGACAACTTGGTGATTTCGGCGGGGGCTAAGAATGTGGACGGGGCCCACCAGTTTATCGACTTTGTGTTGCGCCCGGAGATTGCTAAAAAAATCAGTGAAGAAGTCGGCTATTCCTCACCTAATTTGGCTGCGATCAAGCTGTTGCCCGACAAGGTGCGCAATAACCCCACCGTCTATCCCACTGAAGAAGATCTGAAAAACGTGGAATTCCAGACTGATGTCGGCGCGGCCCTGCCGGTGTATGATCAGTATTGGCAGCGGTTGAAGACTAGGCGATAGTACGCTAAAGATTCAACGGTTTTATTGAAATTGCCGACCTGGTATGGCAATCAGGCCA
>JAJHPN010000059.1 GCA_020890855.1 Candidatus Contendibacter sp.
AAAATCGGCACTGACAGATCAAACATGATCTCGCCGGTATCGCGCCGGTAGACCTGGAGCCGGTAGGGATCGGTGTGTGCGCCCACGCTGCGGCCCACCCGGTCGTCAAAAATCCGCTTGGTCCGGTTGCCCACTAGATCCCGGGCCGGATCGCCGGTCAGCGGTTGGGCGAAACGCTGATTGTGGGTAGGCACATAGCCATCATGGTTGGCGCAAATAGCGAACACAATCCACGGTTGCGACGCCGCGGCCGGTTCCTGGATGGGTGGCAGCAGTTGGTCGCAAAGCGGGTCGAAAGCGGTGTGGTACTTTTGTGGCTGGGTTCCGGGGATAGGCTGGTAATCACGGGAAAACAAGTCTGCCGCAGTGATCACGCCTGAGCGCAAGGCAGTGGCCAAGGCCGCGCCTACCGCCTTGGCCGAAGCCGTCGCCAGATCAAACGCGGTAGCGTGCCGGATCTCGTACAACGGATCTTCGGGTAGCCGGAACAGGCCAACGCAATTGTGCAGCGTGTCGGTCGCTTGCTTGAGGGCTTCGCTACGCTCGGCGATCTTGCCCGCGTTTTCCAGATTATGCCGACCCAGGGTCAAGACCTGGTTCAGTGAATGGTCGATTGAGACAATCTCCTGACCCTGCGCAGTCACCCGCTCCGCCATCGATTCCATGGCTAAGCCCGCGCGCGCCATCAGTTCGCCTAGACCGGTCAGGACCTGCTGCGTGGTTGCCGCAGAACGTGCGCCATTGCGCACGGCGGTGCTGGTCTCGCCGATGATCACCCGCACATCCCGCGCTGCGGCGGCAGTGCGCACCGCCAGCTGCCGGATTTCCTGCGCGATGACCGCAAAGCCCTGCCCAAGTTCGCCGGCATGAGCGGCCTCAATACTGGCGTTGATCGACAGAATATTGGTTTGAAAAGCCACGCTGTCAATGACTTCGACGATCTCGTGCGCCCGCATCGAACCGGATTCCACTTCCATCATCGCTTCCGCCAGTTCCCGTGCGGCGCTGCCGCCTTCTTGCGCGCTATGATGGGCTTCCTTGGACAGATCGATCACCTCGCGCAGCTCGTCACGCGCACCCTGCAAACCCTCCAGCAACCGGTGAGTCGCCGTGAAAATCGCGGTCAGGGCGCTTAATTGCGCGTGGGATTGAGTCGCCAATTGCCCGTTTTCGGCGGTGATCAGGGGGACTTCCTCGGCAATTTGCACCGATAGCGCGACCGCTTGCCGGATCGCTTCCGAGAGGTTTCCGAAGCCCGCCGTCAATTGTCGCGTGAGCGCGTTTTCCGGTTCGCCCGACGGTACGGCAAAATTGAGATCGCAACCTTTCAGTTGGTTAGCCACCTGATCGAGCAGGGCGCGTTCGTTGCCAATCATCAATTTGTAGAGCAAATCCAGCCAAAGATTAACCATTGCTTATATTCTCCGAGTTTTATTATCAGGACTTGCGCTGTTCGTCATTCCCGCGCCGGCGAGCCCAGGCGCTGACTATGACTCAACCGCGGATACCTGTTTGCGCGGGTATGACAGCCGCTTCAGAGGCGTGCTAAAGGTTCTGGTTATATGGCGCGCGGGTTACTGCCTTTCTCCCTAATCTCCTCTCTACTGTGGCGGGGCTTTGGGCAACTGCTTGAACAAGTCTGCGGCATCTTCTTGCGGCGAATCGGCGCCCGCACTGCCCTGATTCTCCTGCGGCGCCAGAAATTGCACCGGCGTCGGTCCATTGGTCCGCACCGGTCGATCCAGCCCGACCGTCACCAGTATTGGAAAAACGATGATCAAGGCCACCATCACCACCTGAATCCCGACAAACGGCGCCGCGCCCCAGTAGATTTCACTGGTTCGCACCGCCGGCGGCGCAACGCTCCGCAAATAAAACAGCGCGAATCCGAAGGGCGGGTGCATGAATGAAGTCTGCATGTTCACACCGAGCAATACGCCAAACCAAACCAAATCAATCCCCAGTTTGTCCGCCACCGGAGCCAGCAGCGGCAGGATGATGAAGCTGATCTCAAAGAAATCGAGAAAGAACGCCAGCAGGAACACCAGGATATTGACGACGATCAGAAAGCCCAGCGCCCCGCCGGGCAGATTCAGCAGCAGATGCTCCACCCACAGATCGCCATTGACGCCGCGAAACACCAGGCTGAACACGCTGGAGCCGATCAGAATGAAGATCACGAAACTGGTGATTTTGGCGGTCGCCTCCATCGCCTCAATGAGCAATTTCCGGTTCAGTTTGCGCTTGGCCAGCGCCAGCCCCAGCGCCCCGACTCCACCCAGCGCCCCGCCTTCAGTCGGGGTGGCCCAGCCGATGAAGATGCTGCCCAGCACCAGGAAAATCAGCAGCAACGGGGGGACCATCGCCACAATGACCCGCTGGAACAGTCGCCAACCGCGCAAGGTGCGCGCCTCCGGCGGCAGGGCTGGGGCGACGTGCGGGCGGAACACCGTATTCAGGAACACCCAGCCCACGTACAGCCCGGTCAGGATGAAGCCGGGAATGAACGCACCCTTGTACATGTCGCCGACCGAGCGGCCCAGCACATCGGCCATCACGATCAGCACCAGCGACGGCGGGATGATTTGCGCCAGGGTGCCGGAAGCGGCGATCACGCCTGCCGCCAGCGCCCGGTCGTAACCGTAGCGCAGCATGATGGGCAAAGAAATCAGCCCCATCGCAATCACGGAAGCCGCCACGACGCCGGTAGTCGCCGCCAGCAACGCTCCGACAAAAATCACCGCGTAGGCCAGTCCGCCACGAATCCGGCCGAATAACTGGCCGATGGTGTCGAGCAGATCCTCGGCCATGCCGCTGCGCTCCAGCACCAGCCCCATGAAGGTGAAAAACGGGATCGCCAGCAAAATCTCATTCTTCATGATCCCGAACACCCGATCCGGGAAGGCTTGCAGCAGATTCGGCGTCAGCAGGCCCAGTTCCATGCCGATCAGGCCAAAGGTCATCCCGACCGCCGCCAGCGAAAACGCCACCGGATAGCCGATCAGCAGGAACAGGATCAGTGCCGAAAACATGATCGGCGCCATGTTGGCGATCAGGAATTCGGCCACGTCAATGCCCTCCCTGCCATTCGGGCATTGACCGGTCACCGGTCAGGACCGCGATATTTTTGATGATTTCGGACAGGCCTTGCAGGCTGAGCAGGATGAAAGCGACCGGAATCGCGAACTTGAGCGGCCACCAGATCAGCCCGCCGGGATTGGGCGATGCTTCGCGGGTCTGGAAGGCGATCAGGAAGAAGCTCCAGGAATCGACCGCGATCAGCAGGCAGACCGGCAACAGAAAAAACAGGCCGCCGAGAATCTCAATCCAGATGCGCGTGACCGACGACAGCCGCGAGGACAGAATATCAATGCGGACATGGCCGCCAATACGCAGAGTCCAGGCCGCGCAGAACAGGAACATCAGGCCAAACATGAACCATTGCGCCTCCAGCAGGGCGTTGGAGCCCCAGTCGATCGCATAGCGCAGCGTGGCGGCCAGAGCGCTGATCAGGGTGCAAAACAGGACCAGCCAGCTCATCCCGCGGCCGATGACCGTGTTGAGAGCGTCAATGGCCGCTGCGAGGCGAAGCAGGAATTTCATGGGGTCTCCCGGACTGCGGGTTGCAGGTTTCGATCAAGTGTAGTAGGCGTTGCCGGGGTTAAACCGATTTGCTGCTAAACTGCTGGCCCCGGTTCGGTGAGACGCCCGCCATGCACTATCAGGATTTACGCGATTTCATTGCCCAACTCGAACGACTGGGCGAATTAAAACGGATTCAGGTCACGGTCGATCCGACGCTGGAAATGACCGAAATCGGCGACCGGGTATTGCGGGCGGGCGGGCCGGCGCTGCTGTTTGAACAGCCCAAAGGTCACGCCATCCCGGTGTTGACCAACCTGTTCGGGACGCCCAAGCGGGTCGCGCTGGGGATGGGCGCGGAGGATGTGGCGGCATTGCGGGAAGTGGGCAAGCTGCTGGCGTTTCTCAAGGAACCGGACCCGCCGAAGGGCTGGCGCGATGCCTGGGACAAGCTGCCGGTATTTAAAAAGGTGCTGGACATGGCTCCGAAAAAGATCAGCCGACCGCCCTGTCAGGCGCAGGTGATCGAGGGATCGGAGGTGGATTTGGCGCGCTTGCCGATCCAGCACTGCTGGCCGGAGGACGCCGGGCCATTGATCACCTGGGGGCTGGTGGTCACTAAAGGACCGCATAAGCCACGGCAGAATCTGGGCATTTATCGCCAGCAGGTGATCGGGCGCAACCGGGTGATCATGCGCTGGCTGGCGCAACGGGGCGGGGCGCTGGATTTCCGCGACTGGCAACAGGCCAGACCCGGCGAGCCGTTTCCCATCGCCGTCGCGCTCGGCGCCGATCCCGCCACTATTCTCGCCGCCGTCACGCCAGTACCGGACACCTTGTCGGAATACGCTTTCGCCGGATTGCTGCGCGGCTCGCGGACCGAGCTGGCGCAATGTCTGGGCAACGAATTACAGGTGCCGGCTTCAGCCGAATTTGTCCTGGAAGGCCATATCGCGCCGGGCGATACCGCACTGGAAGGACCGTTTGGCGATCACACCGGTTATTACAATGAAGTGGATCGGTTTCCGGTGTTCACTATTGACCGGATCACTCATCGCGAGAATCCGATTTATCACAGCACGTATACCGGTCGGCCGCCTGATGAACCGGCGATTCTTGGCGTGGCGCTGAATGAAGTGTTCGTGCCGATTCTGCAAAAACAGTTTCCAGAAATCGTCGATTTTTATCTGCCGCCGGAGGGGTGTTCCTATCGGCTGGCGGTGGTGTCGTTGCGCAAACAATATCCCGGTCACGCCAAACGGATCATGCTGGGCATCTGGTCTTTTCTGCGTCAGTTCATGTACACCAAGTTCGTGATCGTGGTGGACGATGATGTCGATACCCGCGACTGGAAAGACGTGATTTGGGCGATGACCACGCGCATGGACCCGGCGCGGGATACGGTGATGCTTGAAAATACCCCGATTGATTATCTCGATTTCGCCTCGCCCGTGTCGGGGCTGGGTTCAAAAATCGGCTTTGACGCGACGAATAAATGGCCGGGCGAAACTACGCGGGAATGGGGCCGACCACTGGCGATGAGCCAGGCGGTGAAACAGCG
>JAJHPN010000250.1 GCA_020890855.1 Candidatus Contendibacter sp.
GCCACTTGCCCCAATCCGGCCACCAGGAACCTTCGGTCTGCTTCGCTTCCTTCAGCCACTCATCCGGATCCCCCGGGTGCTTGGGATTGGTCCAGAAGAAATACTTATTGGCCGAGGGCGGATTGATCGGGCCGGCGATATGCCCGGAGCCGGACAGTACAAACTTGACTGGGCCGCTGTACAACAGGCTGCCCGCGTAGTTGGAAGTCCATGGCGAGATGTGGTCCTCAATCGCCGACAGGAAATACGCTGGCGCCTTGATCTTGGTCAAATCAATTGGCGTTCCCAGCAGGGAAATGCCGCCCGGATCTTTCAACCGGTTGTTCTGGTAGAAGTTGCGCAGATAGAAGCTGTGCATCTTCGCCGGCATCCGGGTCGAATCCGAGTTCCAGTACAGCAGATCGAACGGGAATGGATCCTTGCCGAGCAGGTAGTTGTTGATGAAGAACGACCACATCAGGTCATTGGCCCGCAACATGCTGAACGTGGTCGCCATCTCGCTGCCGTCCAGGTAGCCCTTGACCGCCATCCGTTTTTCCAGCGAGGCGATTTGCTCTTCCTCAATGAACACGCCCAACTCGCCCGGTTCGCCGAAGTCGAGCATGGTGGTCAGGTGGGTGCCGGAGGTGATGCGCGGGTCGCCAACCGCCGCCAGATAGGCGTTGGTGATCCCCAGCAGGGTGCCGCCCAGACAGTAACCCAGCGCGTTTACTTCATGTTCGCCGGTCGCCTGTTCAATCGCATCCAGCGCCGCCAGCGGCCCTTGCTTCAGGTAATCCTCGAAGCCCTTTTCCGCCATCTTCTCGTCAGGGTTGATCCAGGACATCAGGAACACGGTGAACCCCTGATCGACGCACCATTTGATCAGCGAATTCTTGGGCCGCAGATCCATGATGTAAAACTTGTTAATCCACGGCGGGAAAATCAGCAGCGGCTTCTTGAACACCTCTGGAGTACTGGGATCGTACTGGAGGAGCTGCATCATTTCATTCTGGTAGACAACCTTGCCGGGCGTGGTGGCGACATTCTTGCCCAGTTCAAAGGCATTGAGGTCGGTCATCCGGATGTTGAGCTTGCCCTTGCCCCGCTCCAGATCGGCCAGCATATTCTTCAAGCCGTTAATCAGGTTCTCGCCGCCGGATTCAATGGTCGCCCGCACCACTTCGGGATTGGTCAGGGCAAAGTTGCTCGGAGCCAGCGCATCCACAAACTGCTTGGTATAAAACTGTAGCTTCTTCTTGGCCTTATCGTCGAGACCCTCGACATTGGCGACGGTGTCCTGAACCCAGTTGGCCATCAGCAGATAGGACTGCTTGATGTAGGAGAACAGGACGTTGTCTTGCCAGTCATCATGTTTGAAGCGCTTGTCGCCCTTCTGCTCGCGCACCACCGCTTCCATCGGCTGGCCGAACAGGGCTGGCAAGGTTTTCTGCCAGAGTTCCAGATAGTTCTGCCACAGCGCCATCTGGGCTTGGGCCAGTTTGCCGGGATCCGCCAAGATCTTCTGGGTCAATTCCATGAAGGATTTGCCCAGCGCCATCTGATCCTGCTTATCAAAAGCGCCTGTCTCCTTCTGGCGATTCAGAAATTCCTTGACGATAATCTGGCTTTTTTCGGCGATATGACTGAAAAGTTGCGCCATTTGCGCCGGATCGGGCATCTTCACTTCCGGCAGCTTCAGTTCGGGGTTTTTTTGCTCGGCCATGCCTGACTCCTCATTAAGTTTATGGTGGTTCGCTGAATCATCCTGATTTTAGCTGATATTACGCTCCCGGCGTCAGCAGACCGCCCAAAAAAAACGGACAGGCCGCCACGGAAGCTCCGTGCGGCCTGTCCATTAGCTAACCGGGGCGCAATAAATCGTCGCCTTACTTGACGACGAGGCCCTTGAGTTCCTGGAGGCTCTCAGTGACTCGCTTATTGATGATGGCGAACGCATCGGTGTTGGACTTGCTGACCAGTTCGGCCAGTTCACGCGCATTGGCTAGCGCCTGTTCGAATCCCTTGCGAGCCAGTTCGGCCTGCTTGGTGGTCAGTTCCTGCGGATTGCTCGCACTGCCGGCCAGTTGCTGGGCGATGGAGGAGACTTCGCTCAAAGCCTGGCTCAGAATCTCGGCCTGCCGCTGCGCGACCGCCTGCAAACCCTGTACTGCGGCCTGATTGGCGGCGGTCAGCGCTTCAATATTTTTACGCTGGGCGGCCACAATCGCTTCTGCGTCAAAACCGGGGATTTTGACATCGCCCAGCACTTTACTGATATCAAACTTGCTGATATCGAACTTGCTGAAATCAACATTGGTGAACGGGTTAAAGGGATTGGTCGACATCGTCGGGTTCTCCTGACAAAAGAATTTAGGATTAAAGTTTTTTGTGCAACGCAACATTCAGTGGCAGCATTTTGCATCCCGCAATCCTGGGAGTCAACTGAAATTTTGCAGTGCAGCAATTTTTTCTGATCCGGTCAGCCTTCGCGCCCCAGGCTCTTGGCGGCGATCTCGTAGACATCCGGCGACAGGCCCGGCGCAGCCAATATCCGTTCCATCTGCTGCTGCATTTTCGTCTGACGGACGGGATCATATTTGCGCCAGCGGGTAAACGCCGCCATCAACCGCGCCGCGATCTGGGGATTGAAGGCGTTGAGGTCCAGAATCCGCTCAGCCAGGAAAGTATAGCCGCTGCCATCGGCGGCGTGAAAATGCACGGGGTTAGCCTGGGAAAATGCGCCAATTAATGCCCGAACCTTGTTGGGGTTTCTCAAATTAAACGCCTCGTAGCTCATCAATCCCTGGACAACGGCCAAGGTATCCGGCAAGCGCGAGGTCGCCTGCACGCTCAACCATTTGTCCACCACCAGCGCCTCATGCCGCCAACGAGTATAGAAAACCGCCAGCGCTTCGCTCCGTTCCGGACTGTCGGTATTAGCCAGGGCTGACAATGCGCCGATCTGGTCGGTCATGTTGCCGGCGGTCTGAAACTGACGCAGGGCCAGAGCGCGCAAGTCGGGATCGTCCAGTTGCAACAGCAGATCGAGGCAGACATTCTTTAACGCCCGCCGACCCAGCGCCTCGGCGTCGATCCGGTAGCCGGCCCGCTCAGTGCGATGCAGATCGGCGTAAACGGCCTGCAACGGTTCGCGCAGCCGTTCGGCCAGGGTCCGCAGCACAAAACGCCGGGCGGCGTGAATCCCGTCCACATCGACCACCGCCATCTGCTCGGCCAAATAGGTTTCGCCGGGCAGGGTCAGCACCTGGGCCAGCAATGCCGGCTCCGCGCCGGATGCCAGCGCCCGGCCAAACGCGGCGCTGAACGACTCCGGCAAGGTCCAGGACTGGTCCTGTTGACGCGCCTCGACCAGGGCGAGCATGGCGCGGATCGCCAAGGTCTGGCCGGCGTCCCAGCGGTTGAAATCATCGCCGTCGTGAGCCAGCCGGAAGCGTAAATCAGCCTCGCTTTCGCTGGTGTTTAGCTTGACCGGGGCGGAAAAACCGCGCAGCAGCGACGGGACGGGGCGTATCGGGATATTGGTGAAATCGAAGCGGTGTTCCCGCTCACGCACTTCCAAAACCCGGGTGGTTCCCTGTGGCGCATCTTCCCCGGCCAGTTGCAGCGGCAAATCCTGACCCTCGGCGTCCAGCAGACCCAGCGCCAGTGGGATGTGAAATGGCGCCTTGTCCGGTTGGCCCGGCGTCGGCGGACAGGATTGGCGCACGGTCAGCGTATAGCGGCCCGTCGCAGCATCGTAGGCGTCGCTGACGGTCAGTTCCGGCGTTCCCGCCTGATGGTACCAACGCTGAAACTGGCCGAAATCGGCGTCATTGGCGTCAGCCATGGCCGCAACGAAGTCGTCGCAGGTCACCGCCTGTCCGTCGTGACGTTGAAAATACAGATCCATGCCGCGCCGGAAGCCGTCCCGACCCAGCAGGGTCTGGATCATGCGGATCACTTCCGCGCCCTTGTTGTAGATGGTGACGGTATAAAAATTGTTGATTTCGATGTAGGAATCGGGCCGGATCGGATGCGCCAGCGGCCCAGCGTCCTGCGGAAACTGGCTGCTGCGGAGAATCCGCACATCTTCGATCCGCTTGACCCCACGCGAACCGAGGTCGCTGGAAAACTCCTGATCGCGGAACACGGTCAACCCTTCCTTGAGACTGAGCTGGAACCAGTCGCGGCAGGTCACCCGGTTGCCAGTCCAGTTGTGGAAATACTCGTGGCCGATGACCCCGAGAATGCCCTGATAATCGGCGTCGGTGGCGGTTTCAGGCCGGGCCAGCACATATTTGGTGTTGAAAACGTTCAGGCCCTTGTTCTCCATCGCCCCCATATTGAAATCGCCGACCGCGACAATCTGATACAGATCAAGATCATATTCCAGTCCGAAGCGTTGCTCGTCCCAGGTCATCGCCTGTTTCAACGAAGCCATCGCGTGGTCACACTGATCAATATTGGCCGGCTCCACGTAAATCCGCAGCGTCACGGTGCGCCCTGATTGCGTGGTGAACTGATCTTCGATGTGCCGGAGATGACCGGCGACCAGCGCAAACAGGTAGCACGGCTTGGGAAAGGGGTCATGCCACTTTGCCCAGTGCCGACCCTCGTCGAGGGCGCCGCTGCCAATCAGATTGCCATTGGAGAGCAGCGCCGGATAGCGACTTTGATCCGCAATCAAGGTGGTGGTGAACACCGCCATTGCGTCGGGCCGGTCGAGAAAGTAGGTGATTTTGCGGAAACCCTCGGCCTCGCACTGGGTGCAGAAGTTGCCGCTGGACTGGTAAAGCCCCTCCAGCGAAGCGTTGTCCTGTGGCCGGATGCGGGTGATGACCGCCAGTTCAAAAGACTCCGGCGGATCGCGCAGGGTCAGGCGATCGGCATCGAGTTGATAGTGGTCGGCGGCGAGCGGCGCACCGTCCAGTTCCAGCGCCAGCAGCTCCAGTTGCTGTCCATCCAGAATCAGCGGCGTTCCGGCAGGCGCAGTCCCGGCGCGGACGATCCGCAATCGGGAATGCACTATCGTGGAGTCCTCGCCGAGTTCAAACCGCAGGTCAATGGTTGAAATGCGGTAGGCGGGCGGCGCGTAGTCCTTGAGATAGGTGGTCTTGGGGGTTTTAGTCGACATGATCGGCGGCTT
>JAJHPN010000238.1 GCA_020890855.1 Candidatus Contendibacter sp.
TTTTATCGTTAGATATTGATCGACATATCCAGAGATAAGTGGGTAAAACTAGAGGTTCACTGCTAAAAGGCTTAAAACCCGATGCCAGCGCATGTCAGCGCATGTTTACCCACCTTAAAAGGGCTGACCGTGAAGCCCTAAGCGATAGGCTCTCGCGGTTTTTGAAGACTTGACTGTGTCAGAAATCAAGATCGTTAGCGTTAACCCCGAAACGCTGTTCCCATCGCCCAGGCGCCAAAACCGGCGATCAGAATTCCCGAAGCGCGGTTAACCCAGCGTAGTCGCTTGGGCGTCAACCGACCGCGCACCAATCCCACTGCTCCGGCCAGGAATAACCACCATAGCAATGATCCGAGAAAAACCCCCGACACCAACCAGGCGGCGGCGATAAAATCCTGTTGTTCGGCCGCCAGGCCCAGTCCGGCGAAAATCGCCAAAAAAGCCAAAATCGTCACCGGATTGGTCAAAGTCAGCGCCAGGGTGGACAGATAATCGCCTAGCAGTCCGACGCGGGTCGGTTGAGCCTGCGCCGGTGCAATAGCCGGCGGCATTCGCCAGGTTTGCCCGCCGAGATAGAGCAGAAACAGTCCGCCAACGATCTGCAATTCCGTTTGCCAAGCCAGTAATAATCCGGCCAGCGCCGCCAGTCCAAAGCCGGCAATGCAGCCATACAGGGCGTCGGCGCTGGCCGCGCCCAATCCGGACAGCACGCCCGACCAGCGCCCTCGCGTCAAGGTGCGCTGAATACACAGCAGACCAATCGGCCCGACCGGCGCGGCAATGGCGAATCCAATCATTATCCCCTTGAACCATAAAAACATTTTGACCTCGCATTACGCCTTGTCCGCTGTTTTGGTTATACTTTTTGTCTGTGGTGAGCTGCTGGCCGCCACGCTGGCAGGCAGTTTCCTGCCGCACCGGTTATGAAATACTACCCAGGATTTGCAAACAACGATGACCAACCCATTGCTGACCGCAACCGATCTCCCCTGCTTCGCCGCCATTCAACCCGAACACGTTGAACCGGCGCTGGATCAGGTCCTGGCCGCCAACCGCGCCGAACTTGAGCGATTGCTGGCCGCCAATACGGTTTATTGCTGGGACAATCTGATTCGTCCTCTGGAAGAACTGGCTGATCGACTGAATAAAACCTGGTCGCCGGTCAGCCACTTACAGGCGGTGTGCGATTCCGAAAGCCTGCGCGCCGCCTATAACGCCTCCCTGCCGAAACTGAGCGCCTATCACAGTGAACTCGGCCAGCACGCGGGTTTGTACCGCGCTTACCGGCAGATTGCCGATGGGTCGGAATATGCCCGGCTCGATCCGGCGCAGCGCAAAGTCATCGACGACGCCCTGCGTGATTTCCGGCTGTCCGGCATTGCCCTGCCGCCGGAGCAGCAGAGCCGCTACAAAGAGATTCAGCAGGAACTCGCCTCGCTCAGCGCCAAATTCTCGGAAAACGTGCTGGACGCCACGCAGGCCTGGACCAAACACCTGAGCGACGCCGCGCCATTAGCCGGGTTGCCCGATTCAGCGCAGGCTTTGGCCCGACAAGCCGCGCAGCAACGGGGACTGGACGGCTGGTTATTAACGCTGGAGTTGCCGTCTTATCTGCCGGTCTTGAATTACGCGGATGATCGGGCATTGCGGCAAGAGCTGTATGACGCCTATTGCACCCGGGCTTCCGAACAGGGGCCAAATGCCGGGCAATGGGATAACGGGCCGGTGATCGAGCAGATTTTGGCCTTGCGCCATGAACTGGCCCGGCTCCTTGATTTCCGGGATTATGCTGAATACTCGCTGGCGACCAAGATGGCGGATTCACCGGATCAGGTGCTGGAGTTTCTCAATGACCTCGCCCGTCGGGCCAAGCCGCAGGCGCAACGGGAATTAAATGAGTTGCGGGAGTTCGCCCGCGACCAGTTTGGGCAGGACGATTTGCAAGCCTGGGATATTGGCTATTATGCGGAAAAGCTGCGTCTGCACCGCTATCGGTTATCCCAGGAAGAGTTGCGGCCCTATTTCCCGATCACCCGCGTGTTGCCGGGATTATTCGGCGTCGCGGAACGGTTGTTTGGCATTGCCGTCCGCCCCATTGATGGCGTAGAAACCTGGCATCCCGACGTGCAGGTTTATGAAATTGTCGATGCGGACGGAATGCAGCGAGGCCGGTTTTATCTGGATTTATACGCGCGCTCCCACAAGCGTGGTGGGGCGTGGATGGACGGCTGTCTGGCGCGGCGACGATTGGGAGACGCCGTCAGACGGCCTGCGGCTTACCTGATCGGCAATTTTACGCCGCCGGTGGGTGACGATCCGGCGCTACTGACTCATCACGAAGTGGTGACGATGTTCCATGAATTTGGCCACGGCTTGCATCATCTGCTAACGACAATCAATTACCTGCCGGTGGCCGGCATTCATGGCGTGGAATGGGATGCGGTGGAGTTACCGAGTCAGTTTCTGGAGAACTGGTGCTGGTCGCGGGAGGCGCTGGATCTGCTGGCTGGGCATTATCAGACCGGCGAGCCGTTGCCGGAAGAACTGTATCAGCGAATGCTGGCGGCCAAGCATTTTCAGGCGGGAATCTTTCTGGCGCGACAACTGGAGTTCGGGCTGTTTGATTTGCGGCTGCACCGCGAATACGACCCGGCGCAGGGTGGGCGCGTGCTGGAAATTTTGAATGCCGTGCGACGACAGGTGGCGGTGATCACTCCGCCGGCCTATAACCGCTTCCCGAATGCATTCACCCACATTTTTTCTGGCGGTTATGCCGCCGGTTATTACAGTTATAAATGGGCGGAAGTGTTGTCGGCGGATGCATTCAGCGCCTTTGAGGAGAACGGGATTTTCGACGTTGCGACTGGAACCCGATTCCGGGAAAGCATTCTGGAAGTAGGCGGATCGCGTCCAGCCATGACCAGTTTTGTTGAATTCCGGGGACGGAAGCCGAGGATTGAACCCCTGTTAAGATTGAGCGGCATTGCCGCTTAACGAGGTAGAACCAGTTCCTGCTGGTTCATTCGCCTTCCTCCCCAGACTCAAGGATGAGTCCCATCAATGATGAATTGAGGGAAATCAGCAATGAATCCTGAACTACTCTCCACAACCACCCCGGCGGGTTTCCCGATTCTGAGTCTGCTGATTCTACTGCCACTGGCCTGGGCGCTATTGTTGCCATGGCTCCGCACTGACCGCATGGTGCGTTATGTCGCGCTGATTGGCGCCGGGCTGGAACTGGCGTTGGCGATCGCCATGCTGCTGTCAATGCAGTCAGCAGTCCCCGGAATGCAACTGGTGGAGCGCGCTGACTGGATTCCCAGCCTGAACGTCCATTATCTGCTGGGGATGGACGGCGTCGCCGCGCTGTTTCCACCATTGGCCGCCTTGCTGTTTTGCGCCGTAATTCTCGCATCCTGGACCAGCGTTCAGGCCATGCCCCGACTGTATTTCGCCCTGCTGCTGGCGCTGGAAAGCGCCACGATGGGGGTGTTCTGCGCGCTCGATCTGGTCTTGTTCTTCCTGTTCTGGGAGCTGACCCTCGCACCGATTTATTTCCTGATCAGCCTGTGGGGGATTGGCCCGGAGCGGCGCTTTGCCGCCGTTAAATACACCCTGTTTATGCTGACTGGCGGCATTCCGCTGCTGTTTGCGTTCATTCTGCTCGGTCTCCACCAGACCGGAACGGCGACAGCAGGCAACTTGAACTTCGACTACCTGAGCTTGCTCGATCATCGGCTCCCGGCTCCGCAGCAAACGGCGATCTTTCTCCTGCTGTTCTTCGGCTTTGCGGTCAAGACGCCGCTGTTTCCATTCCATACCTGGCTGCCGACGGTGTTACGGGAAGGGCCCGCCGGTCTCAGCGCCATTCTAATCGGGCTAAAACTGGGCGCCTTTGGCATTCTGCGTTTTGCTTTGCCGCTGGCTCCCGATGCGGCGCGTGAATATGTCTGGCTCATGGCGGCGCTGGGTCTGTTTGGATTGCTGTATGGGGCGCTGGCGGCGCTGCGACAAGCCAATTTGCGGAAAATGCTGGCTTTTTCCAGCATCAGCCATGTCGGGCTGGTGATTGTCGGGATTGCGGCGATGAACCTGCAGGGGATTCAGGGCGCGATCTTTCAACTGGCCAATTTTTCTCTGGTTGCCGGTGGTCTGATGCTGCTGGCCGGTTTTCTGCACCACCGACTCGGATCAACGGATCTGGCCAGTCTGGGCGGCCTGTCCAAACCCTTACCCCGATTCACCGCCTGGTTTCTGCTGTTCGGCATGGCGGCGATTGGCTTGCCCGGCACTAACGGCTTCATCGCGGAATTGTTGATGCTGCTGGGCATTTTCCAACGGTCTCCCGGCCTTGCGGTCATCGCCCTGCTTGGCGTGATACTGGGCGCAGCCTATGTTCTGGGCTTTTTCCGACAGGCGTTCCTGGGCCCCGCCACGCATCCGACCGTGATCTCGGCGCTGGATTTGCGCCCGCGTGAGCGGCTGATTGTCGGGATCATGGGGCTGCTGATCCTAATCGGCGGCCTGTTCCCCAACCTGACGCAGAAAGTTACGGCCAGCGCCGCCCAGACCTGGGCAGCGCGAATGGCGCCGCCTCCAGTCGACTTGCTGGACACCGGTTCTGCATTGTCGTTAAACCCGTCAGGATCACTGCCCTGACCATCGGCAGCCAGGTTGGCGATTCAGGCTATAATCGCGCCTTCCTTTCCGCGGGAGTAATGCGTCGTGGCTGAAATCAATGAGTTATTACGAGGCTTTCAACGCTTTCGGGTCAAAAGCTTTGAACCGAACCGCGAGTTGTTCAACCGGTTGGCCATGCAGGGACAAACTCCGCGCACCCTGTTGATCGGGTGCAGTGATTCGCGGGTCGATCCGGCGATTCTCACGGATTCCGCCCCCGGCGACATGTTTGTGGTGCGCAACGTCGCCAATCTGATTCCACCTTATGAAACAACGGGCCGCTACCACGGCACCAGCGCTGCACTGGAGTATGCGGTTTGCAACCTGCAGGTCGAAAACATCATCGTCCTCGGTCACTCGCGGTGCGGCGGCATCCGGGCGTTATTGGACGGCTACGGCCAAAATGACGAAGGCGAAGGGTTCATCGCGCCATGGGTGCAAATCGCTGCGCCCGCCCGTGAAGAAGTGCTGCGCCGCTGGCCGGACGCGGGCCGCGAGTTTCAGCAACGGGCTTGTGAACGGGCCGGGGTTCGCGCCTCGCTGGATAACCTGTTGACTTTCCCGTTCATCCACGAACGGGTGAAAGATGGTCGCCTGACCCTGCACGGCTGGTATTACGATCTGGAAAATGGCGAACTGTTGCAATATGACGCGGAAAAAGACCGGTTTTACGACCTGTATTTCGGTATGCCCGCCACCACCGCTTGATCCGTCCCTGAATTTTTCCCCACTCCTCCCGAATCCTTGACGCTACGGACTCCCGCATGAACCCGACTTCTGCTCCTCCCATTCGCCGCGCCCTGCTCAGCGTTTCCGACAAAACCGGCATGATTGATTTCGCCCGCGCTCTGCATGAACTCGGTATAGAACTGCTCTCCACCGGCGGCACCGCCAAGCTGTTAAGCAGCAACGGCGTTCCGGTGATTGAAGTCGCGGATTACACCGGCTTCCCCGAAATGATGGACGGACGGCTGAAAACCCTGCATCCGAAGATCCACGGCGGGTTGCTCGGTCGGCGTGGCGAAGACGACGCAGCGATGGATCAGCATGGCATTCCGCCGATCGATCTGCTGGTGGTCAATCTGTACCCGTTCGAGGCGACCGTCGCCAAGCCCGATTGCACCCTGCCTCACGCCATTGAAAATATCGACATTGGCGGACCGACCATGCTGCGGGCGGCGGCCAAGAATCATGCGGCGGTTACGGTGATTACCGACGCTGGCGATTACGCGCGGGTTTTAACCGAACTGCGGGACAATCACGGCGTGGTGAGTCCGGCCACCCGCTTTGATCTGGCGGTGAAAGTTTTTGAGCATACCGCTCGTTACGACGGCGCGATCGCCAATTATCTTGGTTCGATTCAGGCCGAGGACGGGCGCGATGTCTTCCCGCGCAGCTACAGCGTCCAGTTTCGCAAAGCCCAGGCTATGCGCTATGGTGAAAATCCGCATCAGAGTGCGGCGTTCTATGTTGAACCGCAGCCCGTTGAGGCCAGTATCGCCACTGCCCGCCAACTGCAAGGCAAGGAACTGTCCTACAACAACGTCGCTGACACCGACGCCGCGCTGGAATGCGTCAAGAGCTTCGCCGCGCCGGCCTGTGTGATCGTCAAGCACGCCAATCCCTGCGGCGTCGCGGTCGGGGCAACGCTGCTCGACGCCTATCACCGGGCGTATCAGGCTGACCCGACTTCAGCTTTCGGCGGCATCATCGCGTTTAACCGGCCACTGGACGCCATCACCGCCAAAGCCATTGTTGACCGGCAATTTGTCGAGGTGATCATCGCTCCGGAAGTGCTGCCGGAAGCGTTGACGGCGACGGCGAGCAAGCAGAACGTGCGGGTGCTGGCATGTGGTCAATGGAACCGCGATCGTCGGGCGTCGGGCTGGGATTACAAACGGGTAAATGGCGGTTTGCTGGTGCAGGATCGCGATCTAGGCGAAGTGGCGCTGGCGGAATTGAAAATCGTGACCCAGCGTCAGCCAACCGCAGCGGAACTGGCCGACTTGCTCTTTACCTGGCAGGTGGTGAAATTCGTCAAGTCGAACGCCATTGTCTATGGCCGTGACGGAATGATTCTTGGCGTCGGCGCGGGCCAGATGAGCCGGGTCTTTTCAGCGCAGATCGCCGCAATGAAAGCCCAGGAGCAAAAGCTGGATTTACAGGGGGCAGCCATGGCGTCCGACGCCTTTTTCCCGTTCCGCGATGGTCTGGACCTGGCGGCTGAATTCGGGATTACCGCCGTTATTCAGCCGGGCGGCTCAATGCGCGACAGCGAAGTGATCGCCGCCGCTGACGAACACCAGATGACGATGGCGTTTACGGGAATGCGCCATTTTCGGCATTAAGGAAATCAAGCGCCAGACCCTGAAGGAGTGGCCGTTGCGATCTGCTGGAAACAAGGGAATCCGGCGAAACGTCGCAACGGCTCTGACGCCAGCAGCGCAATCCATCAGGCGGGGTTGCGCAACGCTCACAACACCATCCTGATTTGCGGGTGGCCGCTGAGTTCCTGATAGAGGGCGTCGAGATGGTCGCGGTCGCGGGCTGTCACCATCACCGTCATGGATTGATAGCGTCTGGTCCGGCTGGCGCGAATGCTGATCCGGGTTTCATCCAGATCGGGATGGTGCCGGCGCACCAGATCCAGCACCATCGGGCCGAATTCCGGCCCACCATCACCGATGATCTTGATGGGAAAATCGCAGGGGAATTGCAGCAACGACTGGTCGTTCATCGCATATCCCCCGCCGGCCTTTAGTTGAACAGGGAATAGAAGAACATCAGGATGGAATCGATCATTCGCCCAAACCAGCCGCTTTCCGGCACTTCCTTAAGTGCGACTAATGGGGTCTTGCTGACTTCCTGATCGCCCAGCTTAACCACGACCTCGCCAAATACCTGATCTTTCTGAGCGGGAGCGACAATGATCGGTTGTACAGTGGTGGTGGTGTTGACTTGTGGGGCCTGACCTTTGGGGACAGTCACATACAGCGGTTGAACAACGCCCAGCGGCAGTTCGTTTTCCTGTCCCTTCCAAATCCGGGTCGTCACAATGGGGGTGCCAGCGTCGTACAGCTTGCGGCTTTCAAAAAAGCTGAAGCCATAGTTCAGCAACGCCTGGCTGGCCTGAAACCGCTCCCGTTCCTTTTGAGCGCCCAACACCACGCTAATCAGCCGGGTGTCGTTGCGCTTGGCCGAGGACACCAGACAGTAGCCCGCCGATTCGGTATGACCGGTCTTGACGCCGTCGACCGAGGCGTCAGTCAGCAAGAGCCGGTTGCGGTTCTGCTGCTCGATATTGTTGTACTTGAAACTGTGCACCGAATAGCGCGGGTAGTGTTCCGGGAAATCCTGAATGATCGCCCGAGCCAGCACTGCGATGTCGCGGGCTGACATATAGTGGTTGGGATCGGGCATCCCCGGCGCGTTGGTGAAATGGCTGTTCGTCATTCCCAACCGCTCCGCCTCCTGATTCATCAGCTTGGTGAAGGTCTCTTCGGAACCAGCTATATGTTCAGCCAGCGCCACAGTGGCGTCGTTACCGGATTGCACCACCATGCCCATCAGCAGGTCTTCTACCGGCACCTGACTGCCAATCTTGACGAACATCTTGGAACCCTGCGTCCGCCAGGCCTTTTCACTGATAGTGACCTGATCGGTCAGATGAATCTTGCCGGATTTGAGCGCCTTGTAGACTACATAGGCGGTCATTAGCTTGGTGATGCTGGCCGGTTCCATCCGCTCGTCGCCTTTCAGGTTCGCCAGCAAATTGCCGCTTTGATAATCCATCAGCACATAGGCTCGCACCGGAACCTGCGGCGGCGGCGGGATCGCCTCGGTTTTCTGGGCCAGAGCGGCAGTCCCACCCAGATTGACGCAGACGAACAGCAACAGCAACGGCAACAACAGGGGACGAAAGGCGGTCGTGAGCAGCATGGATCGTGAAGAATTCTCGTAGTGGAAGATCGTTATCCAGCAATTCTAACCAGAAGCCGGGTCTGCAAACAAACGGCTTGACCGCTGGGGCGTCGTTCGGCAAGCACAGCGCCCCAATGCGGCAAGTTTATCAGGTCAATCCGCCGCGATCCGGGAACGACCGGTACGCACGCTAGCGACCCGCACCGGCAATTGTCCCTTAATGGCTGGCGCGGCGGCGGCGGTCCGCTTGGCTGGGTTGCCTTTCTCCTTGACGGCTGGCGCAACCGCTACCCCACGATCCGTGGATTTATCTTTGTTTTTAATAATGGGCCCCGAGGCGATGGCCCGATCCGCCGGTTTGCCTTTGACTGCCGCTGCCGGTTTCGCCACGACCACGCTTTCTGCCGGCTTCGCCTTACCCTTGGCTGACGGCGCGGCGACCGCTACCGGGCGTTGCACTGATTTGGCCTTCGCCTTGATGGGCGGCGCCGGATTCCGGATCACGTTCGCCATAGCCAGCCGGCTGGATGAGCGTCCGGCCACCGGCGCTTCATGGGCGAATTCAATAGTCGCCGCCCGTTCCCGCCGCAGCGCCAAATCAGCCAGACGGCGCTCTCGCGCTTCTTCTCGCCGCAGCGCCCGGTTGGCCAGCTGTTCGCGCTGTTCAGCGCGACGGGCCGCCAAATTCGGCAAATACTGGTACGGGGCCAGCGCCACGATTTCCACCTGGGCGGTCCCCTGCTCCAGCATCTCCAGCCGGGCGGCGGCGGCGTAGGACAGGTCAATCGCCCGGTCGTCGATGAACGGCCCTCGATCGTTGATCTTGACCACGATGCTGCGGCCGTTTTCCAGATTGGTCACCCGAGCATAGGTCGGGATCGGCAGGCTCTTGTGCGCAGCAGTCAGTTCGAACATGTTGAACGGCGGACCACTGGAGGTCTTGCGTCCGTGGAAATCCCAGCCATACCAGGAAGCGACGCCGCTTTCCCGATAGCCCTCGCTACTTTCTTTGACCCGGTAGCGCCGGCCAAATACGACATAAGTGTCGGGATTGCCGCTGCGGCTGGGCGGCTCAAATTGCGGCACCGGTTCCTCAACCGCCAGGGCGGCCGCCAAGGCGGCATCCGGCGAATTCGTCGCCGATTGTTGATCAGGAACGCTGCTGCAGCTCGCCAACGCGCCAGCTAGTGACGCCCCGATCAGGGCGCGGCTCCAGAAATTCGCCATAACAATCGCCTCCCTTACACCTGTCATATCCAGCTTGGTACCCGACGGGTGTGGTTTTTTTGCAGTTTTTCAGGATAGATTCAGTCAATTATTAATTGACATTGCCACTGATGGCCTGACTGAGCTGGTACACCGCCAAGGCATACAGTTGGCTGCGGTTGTAACGGGTAATGACGTAGAAGTTGTCGAAACCCAGCCAGTATTCCGGGCCAGTGCGACCCACATACTCCAACAACATCGCTCGTTGCGAGCCGCTGACCTGTCCGTCCGGCGTCACGCCCTGCGCTTGCAGATCGGCGACGCGGTCTTTAGGTGGGCTCAACTGGCGACTGAGCAGCTCCGGATAGCGGTCGCCGCTGACCCGGGCCGGGACCGCCACCGGCTCGCCGGTTCGCCAGCCACTCTTCTTGAAGTAGTTAGCGACGCTGCCAATGGCATCGCGGGGGTTGCGCCATAAGTCGCGATGACCATCGCCGTCGAAGTCAACCGCGAACGCTTGGAAACTGCCCGGCATGAACTGGCCGTAACCCATCGCCCCGGCGTAGGAGCCGCGGGGGATCAGCGGATCGATGCCCTCGGCGCGGGTCATCAACAGGAAATTCTCCAGCTCCTTGCGAAAATAGGCGGCGCGACGCGGATAGTCGAAGGCCAGCGTCGCCAGCGCCTCCAGCACCCGGTATTTGCCCATATTGCCGCCGTATTGGGTTTCCACCCCGATGATGGCGACCACGATGGCTGCCGGTACGCCATACACCTGTTCAGCCTCGGCCAGCGCAGCGGCATTGGCCTGCCAGAAAGCGACGCCGCCCTGAATCCGTTTCGGATTGACGAAAATCTCGCGGTAGGCGTACCACGGCTTGGCCTCGGCAGGCTTCGACATGGCGGCGATGATGCTGGGTTGGGCGTGCGCCTGACTGAAAACGGCCTGCAACTGGCGGGCGTTAAAACCGTGTTGAGTGACCATCTCCCGGATGAAGGCTTGCACGTCAGTGCGGCGGGCCAGCGGTTGACCGGGCTTGCTGGCGGTCGCACTGGCGGCGGCCAGGTCAGGCGCAGAGGCCGGCGGGATATCCGGGGCGACCGGCGTTTCGGTGGCCGGGCGAACTGCGGCGGGCGGGGCGCAGGCGCTTAATAGCAGAATCATTCCAGGCAACAGCAGATACCGATTCTTCACGCGCAAGTCTCGTCGTCGTTTAGGGCGGCGCTTACCGCGACCGGGGCCGGCGGTGCGAATAGATGCTCATCAGAATACCGAAGCCAGCCATGATCGTCACCAGCGACGTGCCGCCATAACTGAACAGCGGCAGTGGCAAGCCTACCACCGGCAACAGTCCTGAAACCATCCCGGAATTGACAAAAGCATAGATGAAAAAAATCAGAGTTAAGCTGCCCGCCAGCAATCGGCCATAAGTATCCGGGGCATAGGCAGCCATGTACAGGCTGCGGGCGATGATGAAAAAGTACAGGGTCAGCAGCAAACAGCCGCCCACCAAGCCGAATTCTTCGGAAAATGCGGCAAAAATAAAATCAGTCGAGCCTTCCGGCAGAAAATCCAGATGCGACTGGGTGCCGTTCAGCCAGCCCTTGCCGTAGATGCCGCCAGAACCAATGGCGATTTTCGACTGAATGATGTGGTAACCGGCACCGAGCGGATCGCTTTCCGGATCGAGAAAGGTCAGCACTCGCTGTCGCTGGTAGTCGTGCATGACAAAGGTCCAGAACAGCGGGATCGCTGCGCCCAGCGTCACCGCCAACCCGCCCATCAGCCACCAGCTCAATCCCGCCAGAAACAACGCCGAACCTCCCGCGCAGCCCACTACCAGCGCCGTGCCCAAATCCGGCTGTTCGGCGATGAGTACGAAGGGAATCGCGGTGATCAGCGCACCGCCCAGCAGATGTGGCCAGCGCGGCGGCAACAGCTTTTCGGCGAAAAACCAGGCCATCATCATCGGGGCCGCCAGTTTCATGATTTCGGAGGGTTGAAAACGCACGATGCCTAAATCGAGCCAGCGTTGCGCCCCTTTGGAAATATCGCCGACCACCATGACCGCCAGCAGCAGCAGAATTCCGGCCAGATATATCCACGGCGACCAGAACCGGAAATAGCGGGGGGGGAGTTGGGCCAGGGTGAGCATGACGGTGAAGCCTAGCCCCAAGCGAATCGCCTGGCCGATGACCAGATCCAGACGCTGTTGTCCGGCGCTGTATAACACCACCAGCCCCAGTCCTGATACCGCCAGCAGTCCGACCAGCAACGGCAGATCAAGGTGGATCAGATTCAGAAACCGGCTGTCATCGGGCTGATCCATGTCATTCCGCTCCATGCGGCGATAGCTCCGGTGTAGGCGGCGAATCCACAGGCAGATCGGTTCCATCCGCTGGAGATTCTTCATACTTGTTCAGCAGCCAGGCGTCCATCAGCTTGCGGGCCAGCGGCGCGGCGGTTGAACTGCCCCCGCCGCCATGCTCGGCGATCACCGCCACGGCGATGCGCGGCTCCTCGATCGGGGCAAAGGCGATAAATAACGCATGATCCAGCAAATGCTTGGCCAGATTCTTGGCGTTGTACTTTTCGCCCTGACCCAAAGTGAATACTTGGGCGGTGCCGGTTTTGCCGGCAATCCGGTACTTCGCGCCAATGCCAATCCGGTGGGCAGTGCCGCCTTCGACGACGTGGATCATGCCATTGATCACGGGATCCCAGTAACGGGGATTCTTGACGACAACCGGCGGGGCGGACCGGGGCGGTTCGATGGTTTTCTCCCGGGTGCCAGGGTGTTCGGTGGCGTACAGCACCCGGGGCAGAAACCGAATGCCGCGTTGCGAGAGGGTGGCGACGGCATGGGCCAGTTGGAGTGGGGTTGCTAGAAAATAGCCTTGGCCAATCCCGGCGCTGAGGGTGTCGCCAGCGAACCAGTTTTGTTTGTAGGACTTGCGTTTCCAGGCTTGCGAGGGGAGCACCCCGCCCTTTTCGCCGGGCAGATCGATGCCCGTGGGCCGGCCCATGCTGAATTGATCGAGAAAATCATGGGTGCGGTCGATACCAATATTCAGCGCCAGATCGTAGAAGTACACATCGCAGGATTGGGCGATCGCGCGATCCATGTCGACGCTGCCGTGGCCGCCGCGCTTCCAGTCACGGAATTTGTGATCCACGCCGGGCAGGCGGTAGAAACCAGGACAAAACACCCCGCTGTAGCGGTTGACCACCCCGTAATCGAGCCCGGCCAGCGCCATCAGCGGCTTGATAGTCGATCCGGGCGGGTACATGCCGCGCAGGGCGCGATTGAGTAACGGTTTATCCTTGGAGGTGTTCAACTTCTGGTAGGAAGCGAAATCAATGCCGTTGACGAAAGGGTTGGGGTCGTACAGCGGCTGACTGGCCAGCGCCAGCACTTCGCCATTGCGCGGGTCGATGGCGACCATTGCGCCGTTGTAACCCTCCAGCGCCTTCTCGGCCACTGCCTGCAAGCGGATATCGATACTCAGATAAATGTTTTGCCCGGGGGTCGGTGGGGTGCGGCTAAGGACTCGTAGCGGTCGACCCTCGGCATTGGTTTCAACCTGTTGCCAGCCGGTGCGTCCACGCAGCACGTCTTCATAGGATTGCTCTACCCCAGTCTTGCCGATGTGGGTGCTACCGCTGTACTGGCCGGGGTCGAGTCGCCGCAACTCGTTTTCATCAATCCGCCCGACGTAGCCGATGACATGCGCGGCGCGGGTTCCCAGTGGATAGCGACGGGTCAAGTCGGCTTTAATGTCTACGCCCGGCAGCCGGTACAGATCAATCGCCAGTTTGGCGATTTCCTCGTCAGTCAGTTGAAAACGCAGCGGCACCCCGTTGTACGGGGGGCCGCGCCGGACCAGTCGGCGAAACCGTTCAAGGTCAGCGTCGGTCAGGGTGATCCGTTCACGCAGTTCCGCCAGGGTTTGGTCCAGGTTCTTGACCTGCTCGCGAGTGATTTCCAGATGGTAGGAGGCCAGATTGTCGGCCAGCAACACCCCGTTGCGGTCGAAAATGAAACCCCGGGTCGGGGGCAGGGGTTGCAGGCGAATCCGGTTGCTGTCCGCCAAGGTGGTGAAGCGATCGTGATTGAGTACTTGCAAATAAGCCAGACGACCCGCCACCGCCAGCAGCGCCAGAAAGATCGCCAGAAGTATGAACAGCGCCCGCCGGAAAAACAGTTCACTTTCAGCGGCGTTGTCCTTGCCGACCCGGATTTTCAGCTCATCGACCGGCGCTTTAGCACGATGCAGCAGCAGGTTCATGGTTACGCCACCTGAAAATGCCGGCGCACGTCGCGGAGCACCACGAATAGCAGCGGCCAGGCAACCATTCCGCCCACGGCCGGGGCCAGATACCAGCTATCGCGGGGCGGGTAGCCAATCACGCCACTGATCCAGAACACTAGCACCTGTTCAATCAGCAGCAGCGCCAGCACGGTCAGCGCCTGTCGCCATGGTGGAAACACCCGAATTCGCCGGTAAGCTTGCAGGGTGAGATACGCCACCACCGACAGGGCCAGCGCATATTGGCCAAGCAATGCGCCCCGCGCCACATCCAGCAGCAAGCCAACCAGCCAGCCCATGCCGATCCCGATGCGGTGCGGCAACGCCATGCACCAGTAAATCAGGGTCATCGCCACCCAGTCCGGGCGGAAGCGGTCCAGTTCGCCGGGGAGCGGGATCCCGGCCAGCAGGAACGCCGCCAGCAAGCTGAGGGCAATGATCCAGCCGCCTTGCATGCGATCCGCAGTCATGGCGTAACCGGCGTGGGCGCGACGGCTGTTCCATCGGTTCCATTTTCCAGCAACATCACTTCCCGAATCCGGTCCAGTTGCGCCAGTGGCTTAGCCGTGATCCGGGCAAACGGACTGCCGGGATCAAACTCGACCTTGGTAATGGTCCCAACCGGATAGCCGCGGGGAAAACGCCCGCCCAGCCCGGAAGTGACCAAATCATCGCCCACCTTGACATCCTCGCTGTTAGGGATGTGCGGCAAATCCAGTTCCTGAAAATTACCGGTGCCGCGAGCCAGGGTGCGAATCCCGGTGCGGTTGATCTGGATCGGCAAGGCGTGGTTGGGATCTGTGATTAGAATGGCGGTCGAAGTCAGCAGATCAGCCCGCATGATCTGGCCGATGACGCCGTGCTGATCAATCACTGGCTGGCTGACCTCGATACCGTGCTGACGGCCCCGATTGAGCAGAATATGGTGCCGGTATGGGTCAAAGTCCACTGCTAGCAATTCAGCAATCAGCACCCGCTCCGGGGTATTGACCGCCGATTCCAGCAGCGAGCGCAGCCGACGGTTTTCCGCTTCCAGGGTGGTCAGCTTCTGCAACTGGGCGTTGAGAAAAATTTGCTTCTCGCGCAGCCGGGCGTTTTCTTCCAGCAGGCTGTCGCGATTGGCCAGATTCTCACCAAACCAGGCGCGGACGGCCGCCGGCGCCTGGATCAGGGTCTGCAACGGATAAACGGCGGTGGACAGCAGATCGCGCAGGCCATCCAGCGAATGATAGCGGTGATCCACCGTCATCATGCCCATCGCCAGCGCTGCCCACAGTCCAAGCCGCAGGGTGGCTGTTGGGTTGAGCATAAATAAGTAGCGGAACCGCTTGCTGGGTTTAAGCGCGGCCACCGCTTATTCAATAGCGAAGGCGTCAATCGCGCGTTCATCCTTGGCGATCAGCTCCAGCACTCGCCCACCGCCGCGCGCCACGCAGGTTAGCGGGTCTTCAGCGACGACCACGTTCAGGCCGGTTTCTTCCATCAGCAGCCGGTCAATATCGCGCATCAGCGCCCCGCCGCCCGTCAGGACAATGCCGCGTTCCGCCACATCGGCGGCCAGTTCCGGCGGCGTCGCTTCCAGAGCCATCTTCACCGCGCTGACGATCCCCGACAGCGGCTCCTGCAAGGCTTCCAGAATTTCGTTGCTGTTGAGGGTGAAACTGCGCGGCACGCCTTCGGCCAGATTACGACCCTTGATTTCGATCTCACGCACGTCGGATGTCGGGTAAGCGCTGCCGATCTCATGCTTGATCCGCTCAGCGGTGGGTTCGCCAATCAGCACGCCAAAGTTGCGGCGCACATAGTTGATGATGGCCTCGTCGAAGCGGTCGCCGCCGATCCGCACCGCCCCGGCATAGACAATGCCATTGAGTGAGATTACTGCGACTTCGGAGGTGCCGCCGCCGATGTCCAGCACCATCGAACCACGGGCTTCTTCCACGGGAATGCCGGCGCCAATCGCTGCGGCCATCGGTTCGGGAATCAGATAAACCACTCGCGCCCCGGCGCCCATGGCGGATTCGCGGATTGCCCGCCGTTCCACCTGGGTCGAGCCGCAGGGAACGCTGACCAGCACCCGGGGACTGGGGCTGAAGAACTTGCGGGCGTGAACCTTGCGAATGAAGTGTTGCAGCATCTTTTCGGTGACGGTGAAATCGGCGATCACGCCATCCTTCATCGGCCGGATCGTGGAGAGATTGGTGGGAGTGCGGCCCAGCATCCGTTTGGCTTCGGCCCCGACGGCGGCGATGGTGCGAACTCCACGCACCGGATCCTGAAAAATGGCGACCACCGAGGGTTCGTTAAGGACAATGCCGCCGCCCCGAACGTAAATCAACGTGTTAGCGGTTCCCAGATCGATGGATAAATCGCTGGAGAACTTGCCGCGCAACCATTTGAACATGTTGTTGAAAACCCCTGTGGTCAAAAGTATCGAATCCTAACAAGCAGGGGAGTCGGGAGCAAGCTGACTAAAATTATGCTAGCTTAGAAATTTAATCTTGTTGCCAAAGGAGAATCCGCCCGATGTCCCTGGGAGTCGCCGAAGTCGCTAAAATCGCCCATCTGGCGCGGCTGGCCATTCGCACCGAGGATGCGCCGGCTTATGCCCGCAACCTGTCCGCTATTCTGGAACTGGTGGAGCAAATGAACGCCGTCGACACCACCGGCGTCGCGCCCATGGCGCACCCACTGGATATGGCGCAACGATTGCGTCCCGATGAGGTCGCCGAACCCAACCAGCGCGAGCGCTTTCAGTCCATTGCTCCACGGGTCGAGGCCGGCCTGTATTTGGTCCCGAAGGTCATCGAATGAACCCGTCCGCTCCTGCCGCCATGCACGAACAAACCATTGCCCAACTCAGCGCCGGTCTGGCCGCCGGCCAGTTTAGCAGCGCCGAATTGACCCGCGCCTTCCTGGAACGGATTGAACGCAGCAATCCGCAGTTGAACGCCTTTATCACCATCACGGCTGCATCGGCGCTGGCCCAGGCCCAGGCAGCGGATGTGCGGCGCCGCCAGGGCCAGGCTGGGCCGCTGACCGGCATTCCTATCGCCCATAAAGATATTTTCTGCACCCATGGCGTCCGCACCTCCTGCGGCTCGCGGATGCTCGACCGGTTTATTGCCCCTTATGATGCGACCGTCGTGGAACGGCTCAATACTGCGGGCGCAGTGATGCTGGGCAAGACCAACATGGACGAATTCGCCATGGGATCGTCCAATGAAACCAGTTTTTACGGGCCGGTGCGCAATCCCTGGGATTTGAATGCGGTGCCGGGCGGTTCCTCCGGCGGTTCAGCGGCGGCCGTGGCGGCGCGATTAGCTCCCGGCGCGACCGGCACCGACACCGGCGGCTCGATTCGCCAACCGGCGGCATTGTGCGGGATTACCGGGATTAAACCGACCTATGGCCGTGTGTCCCGCTGGGGAATGATCGCCTATGCCTCCAGTCTCGATCAGGGCGGCCCCATGGCGCGGACTGCTGAAGACTGCGCCTTGCTGCTGGCGACCATGGCCGGCTTTGATCCGCGTGACTCCACCTGCGTGGACCGGCCAGTGCCCGATTACGTTGCTGGTTTGAATCAGCCGCTGGCCGGATTAAAAATTGGCCTGCCGAAAGAGTATTTCGGAGAAGGGCTCGACAGCGCAGTGGCCCAAGTTGTAGAAGCGGCGATGGCCGAATACCGCACGCTCGGCGCAGAGACCGTGGAAATCAGTCTGCCCAACAGTCAATTGGCGATCCCCGCTTATTATGTGGTGGCCCCGGCGGAATGCTCATCGAATCTGGCCCGGTTTGACGGAGTGCGTTACGGCCACCGTTGTGAAAATCCGAAAGATTTACTGGATTTATATACCCGTTCCCGTGCGGAAGGGTTTGGCGCCGAAGTGCAGCGCCGGATTCTGGTCGGAGCCTTTGCGTTGTCTGCCGGCTATTACGATGCTTATTACCTCAAGGCCCAGCAAATCCGCCGGCTGATCAGCAACGATTTTCATCGCGCCTTTGAGCAGGTGGATGTCATTGCCGGGCCCACTTCGCCCACCGTAGCATTTAACCTGGGCGAGAAAGTGGATGATCCGATCACCATGTACCTGTCCGATATTTACACCATTGCGGTGAATCTGGCCGGATTGCCGGGACTGTCCTTACCAGCGGGATTTGTCGGTCAACGCCCGGTTGGCTTGCAATTGATCGGCAATTACTTTGCTGAAGAGCGCTTGCTGAATGTAGCGCATCGCTATCAGCAGGCTACGAACTGGCATCAGCGCACCCCCGCTGCATTCGCCTGACGCTTAACACTCACGGCATCGCTGCCAAGGTTTCGACTGATGGAATGGGAAACTGTGATCGGGCTGGAAATCCACGCTCAACTGGCCACCAAAAGCAAAATCTTTTCCGCCGCCGCCACGGCTTATGGCGCGGAGCCGAATACGCAAGCCTGCGCCATTGATCTCGGCATGCCCGGCGTATTGCCGGTGCTGAACCGGGAAGCGGTGCGAATGGCTGCGATGCTCGGATTGGCGATTGGCGCCCAGATCGCCCGGCGTTCGGTATTCGCCCGCAAGAATTATTTTTATCCCGATCTGCCAAAAGGCTACCAGATTAGCCAGTATGAATTACCGGTGGTTGAAAAAGGCGAATTGATCATTGATCTGGAGGATGGCTCCAGCAAGGTCATCGGCATTACCCGCGCACATTTGGAAGAAGACGCCGGTAAATCACTGCACGAAGACTTTCACGGCCAATCAGGCATTGATCTGAACCGTGCGGGCACTCCCCTGCTGGAAATCGTCTCGGAACCGGACTTGCGCTCGGCGAAAGAAGCCGTGGCGTATATGAAAAAGTTGCATCAGATGGTGGTTTATCTTGGCATTTGCGACGGCAATATGCAGGAAGGTTCATTCCGCTGCGACGCCAATGTGTCGGTGCGCCCCAAAAATCAAAGCCAGTTCGGGACCCGCGCCGAAATCAAGAATCTCAATTCGTTCCGCTTTGTTGAACGGGCGATTGAATTTGAAATCGAACGGCAGATTGATTTGATTGAATCTGGCGGCAAAGTGGTGCAGGAAACCCGGCTGTATGACCCGGACAAGGGTGAAACCCGACCGATGCGCAGCAAGGAAGAAGCCAATGATTACCGCTATTTTCCTGACCCGGATTTATTGCCGCTGATCGTGGATGAGGCGTTTATCGAAACGGTTCGCGCCAGCCTGCCTGAATTGCCGGACGTCAAGAAACAGCGATTCATGACCCAGTATGGCTTATCGAGTTATGACGCGGGGGTGCTCACCGCCAGTCGCCCATTAAGCGATTATTACGAAGCAGTAGTCGCGGCGCTGGGCGGCGAACCCAAACTGTGCGCGAATTGGGTCATGGGCGATTTTTCCGCTTTCCTGAACAAGGACGGCAAGGACATTGCCGACAGCCCGGTGAATGCGGCGCAACTGGCCGGTTTGCTGCGGCGAATTCAGGATCGAACCATCTCCGGCAAGATCGCAAAGGATGTCTTTGAAGCGCTGTGGGTTGGTGAAGGCGATACGGACGCCATTATTGAAAAGCGCGGATTGCGGCAGATTACCGACACTTCGGCCATTGAGAAGGTGATTGATGACGTGATTGCTGCTAGTCCGGAACAACTCGCTCAATACCGCGCCGGCAAGGATAAGTTATTTGGCTTTTTCGTCGGCCAAGTGATGAAGTTGTCCAAGGGAAAAGCTAATCCGCAGCAGGTCAATGAGTTGCTGATAGAGAAGTTAAAGGGCTGATTCCCGATTAACCTTCGGATTTGTTACTGGAGGATGGTCCATGGCGAGGATTTGGCGATTGACGACCCATCATAAATACCAACTGGATGCGCTGGACTGGTATAGAAGCGAACGCTTCATCGCCTTGAACTGGGGTTGGACGGGCGATTTGCGAACCGATGAACCCGCCGCCAATGAACAAGCGATTCAGAAATTAATCGGGCCAACCGATGACCACCATGCGGCGCGATGCCTGTGGGAGTTTTGGCGCGTCATGGAAATCAATGACTTGGTCATCCTGCGGCTGAGTGACGAATACAGCAACGATTGCGTGGTCAGGGTCGGTGATTATTATTGGGACAGGACCTATCCGCCCAAAATAAATCACTACCCTGATTGTGACGAGTACGAATGGCAGGGCCATCTTTACAAGAGAAACTGGGAGTACTTTCATCGCCGGAGGATGGCGTTTGTCGGCAATATGAATGACGCCCGCCAACTGTGGGAAAGCACGACGATAGCGCCCGGCTATTCGGTTTATATGGCGCTGAATCAGCGAGTTTATAAATAAAGAATGGGGCTATTCCTGCCAGCGGCTTACGGCTCCCGCGTCAACCGGAATCCCAGATCGTCACTTAATGGATCAGCCCCCGCCCGCCAGTCGCCGCCGCGAATCGCCGCCGTCGCCGGCAAGCGGTTCGCACAACGCTGTTCCTGCCCGCCATAGTCGCGCTGATACTCGGAACAGGTCCATTCCCGCTCCTGATCGTCGGGCGCAATCGCCAGCGCTCCGGCGCGGGCGGCGAATTCCCATTCGGCCTCGGTCGGCAGGCGATACGCCTGACCGGTGCGCCGCGCCAGCCATCCTGCATAATCCATAGCTTCCTGCCAGGTGATCCGGGCCGGATCGCCTGGTTTTGCGTCTGGCGGAGGCGGCGGCGCTTCCCTTCCCGCAGCTTCGGCAAACTGGCGATAGGCGTCGAGACTGACCAGAGCGCGGCTAATCACGAACCCGGCGCCCGGAACCTTCACCATCTCCGGCAGTTTGGTTAGCAGCGCCGGAGATGGCGCAGCGGGAACCGCCGCTGGCGTTCCCGTCCCCGGTTCAGTGGGCGCCGGAAGGGCCGCGGTCGCCGGCAGAAAATAGAACTCGCCGCGCAGCGAGGAGGCTACCCACGGAATCTGGCCGCCCCCGGTATCCTGCTCCACCGCCACCAGCACCTGCTTGAACACTTGCTCCAGACTCAGACCGGGGGTATTGAGCGCCGCCAGCAGATGCCGGGTATAAGGACTGTTGCGACCCGCCCCGCCATCCTGCGAGATCGCGCCCGGCCCGGTTGCGTAGGCGATGAAGGTTCCCGCCGGGCCGTCCATCCGCGCCAGGCCCCGGTTGCCGAGGCTGCGAGCAAAAGGGTTGTTGCGGCAGGCGTCCAGGATCACGATATTGAAGCCGTTGCCGGCCGATTCCATCGCCCGCAACACCGCCTCGGCGTCGACGCCCTCGTCGGGAATCTCGAACTCCTGGCGAATATCGACGCCCACCGGAATCAGGTAATTCTGGCCCTTGAGCTGGACGCCATGCCCGGCGTAATAAAATAATCCGACGCCGCGCCGTTGCCGCAATTGTTGCTCAAACTCGCGCAACGCCTGACGCATGGTCTGCCGGTCAGCGTCGATGCGCTCGATCACCTGGAAACCCAGTTCGCGCAGCTTCGCCGCCATATCCCGCGCATCATTGGCCGGATTGCGCAACGGCGCATCCCGGTACGCGCCATTGCCAATCACCAGCGCGGTGCGGGTTTCAGCCACGGCGACGGCAGCGGCGGCTATCCACAACAGCAGAGCGATGGCGCCAGTCAGTAAGCGTTCAGAAAAGCGGTTCATCATGACGATAATCTTTACCGGAAAAGGCTTGATCTGAAATTTTAATGACCCCAGGGAGCGATCTGCCCATTATCCACTGAATGTGGCCTTAATGAACCGTGACCCCTACGGGTTGAATGCCTCTGTTGATAGCGAAAATGAAGCTTATGACAAAAATCACCGGGTTTCCGGCAAGCGCCCTGCCGCTGCTTCTGGCGCTGCTCATGGCTGGCTGCGCGACACCGTCGAAACCGCCCACCGCCCCCGGCGTCGATCCGGCGCAGATCGGCAACCCCAAAGCCGGATTTACGGTCATGCTCCGCTGCAAACAGCAGGCGCTGTCCATTGGCCAACCGCTGCAACTCGATCTCCAAACCACCGCCGCCGGTTACCTTAATCTGTATTTCATCAACTCATCCGGTCAAACCGGCCAGTTGCTGACCAACTATCCGGTGCAGGCTAACGAACCGGCCACTTTTCCGCCAGCCGGCGGCAAAAAGCTCCGCTACGCGCCCAGCGGGCCGCCGGGCGCTGAAACTTTCATCCTGGTCGCCACCCGTCAACCGCTGAATCTGCTGGGTCGAACCGACATCAAGAACGTGAAAAAACCGCGCACTCCGGTTGCGGAGCTGAATCTGAATGGCGCGCAACTAATTAATCGGTTGCGCAGCGCATTGCAACAGCGACCGCCGCCGGACTGGAACGCCACCAGTATCCGCACCTCGCTGCTTGCGTCTGGCAGCCGCTCGTAACGGCGGTGGGGCTGATCCTGCGGTGTCAAGGCGTTCGCTTTCCTTCATGCCCACGCCAGAGAAAACCCAGTAATCTACTGAAAAATATTGATATCTATTGGCGATGGTATAACGGATTCAAGGGTTTGGCGAAAGTCCTGTGTATAATTTGACTATCCCTGATATGGATTTCCGCGCACCGGCATGAAAGAACTGATCAAAGGCGCTAACGCTCCACTGGCCGCCTCCGGCCGGGTTCAAATTCGCCTGCTCTGGCGCAGCGCCCCTGGCGAACTGGATCTAGCCTGCTTCGCGCTCGATGGCCATGATCGTGTTCTGGCCGACGACTGGTTCGTGTTCTACAACCAGCCGGCCAGCCCTGGCGACGCCATCCGCATCGACCCGGATCGCCCGGCGTTCCTGATCAATCTGGACGCCCTGCCCGGCGCGGTGCGCAAGTGCATATTTACCGCTACCCTGAATAGCGGTAGTTTTCAGACGGTGGTCGACGCCACCTTTATCGCCGCGCCGACTGCCGGCGACTACGCAGTCCGGTTCCGGCTGGCCGAGCCGATCGAAAGCCGTTCGCTGTTGCTGGCCGAGATTTATCGCTACGACGGCGCCTGGAAAGTGCGGGCGAAAGGCGAAGGGCTGAGAACCGATCTGGCGGGATTGAGTCGACTGTTTGGAGTGGATGTGCTGGATGAAACGCCCAGCATCCG
>JAJHPN010000002.1 GCA_020890855.1 Candidatus Contendibacter sp.
ATCCGGCCCCAGGAACGCAGACCTGGCAGGTGCGCACCCCGGTCGCGATCATCGGAGTGCGCGGCACGGAATTGTGGGGCGGTTTCAACCTGCTGGATTCCGGAGCCAATACGCTCGATGTGGTGATGCTGGAAGGCAAGGGCGTGTATGTTGAAAACGCCAGCGGCGTGACGGAGCTAAAGCAGGGCGGCGACGGCACGACCGTGAAAGGTTCTGGCGTTGCGCCCGCGCCGATCAAGGTTTGGGGAGAGAAAAAACTCCAGGCGGCGTTACAAACCGTGGCATGGTAGCCCGGACTTTCACTTCCGTCATTCCTGCATACGCGGGTATGACGGAAAAAGGCAGGCCAGCGAAAGTTCTGGTCGTTTGGGGGGAACGGGCCTAAACGCCGGGGTTTCTCGCGGAGAAGCTGATGATGCGGTCAGCCACCGGGCAAGTCGCCCGCAATCACCCGCAATCCGAGGAACAGCAAATCCGGCTCCAGCCGATAATCCCCTTTCAAACAAGGCAATATCGTCTTTCCGCCGCCGCCTGTCAGCAGTCGCAATCCCGGTCCATGCAGCGCGATCATCCGCTCGGTAATGCCGTCAATCGCCGCCGCGACTGCATACGCGGCCCCGCCCCAAACGCCATCGCGGGTGCTTTGGCCGAATAAGCGGACTTCCCCGGTTTCCGGGGGAATCTGCCGGGTTTCCCGGTACAGCGCCTCGCGCATCAACCGCGTTCCCGGAAAAATGACGCCGCCCAAATGCCGGCCATCCGCCGCCAGTGCGTCAATCGTGACGGCAGTACCGCAATCCACCACATAACAGGTCTGTTGAGTCAAGGCGCGCGCCGCAATCATCGCCACCCAGCGATCCGCACCCATTCGTTCGGGTTCGGCATAAGCATTGCGAACCCCGAAAGCGGCGGTGGAACAAACCGCAAATTCAGCGTCTATCGCCCAAGCCTGTTGAATCCAGTCGGTTAATGCCGCCCGGACTTGGGGACCGGCTACGTTGACAATCAATACCCGCTGCGGACGCGGCGCTTCTCGCCACAGGCGGGCAATCAGTTCCGGCCAGCTTTCCTGGTCATGCCGGGATTGGCCGCGTTGCCGGAATTCCCCCTGTTCGCAACTGACCCATTTAATCCGGCTGTTGCCCACATCCGCCAACAGCATCAAGGTTCAATCCTCAAACTGATTTCGCCGCCAACATACGGTTTAATCTCGCCGGATCCGGTTTCAAGCAGCAACGCGCCCGTGGAATTGACGCCACGGGCAATGCCGGTGACTGCGGTATTCAGCATAGTCAATCGCACTCGCCGCCCGGCGATGATGTCGAATCTGGCCCATTCCTCAATCCAGTCGGCAAAACCACTCTGCTCAAACCGGATAAAAGCCTCGACCAGCTCACTGATCAGCATTGCCGCGATCCAGTTGCGGGAAAGGGCCGTCGTTCCCATAATTTCCTGCAAGTCCACCCACGGCTGATCAATCAACGCCCCGGTGGACGATGGCAAATTCACATTCAGGCCAATGCCCGCTACGACGTAACATGCGCCCGCATCGCTGCCCGATTCCAGCAGAATGCCGCCCAGTTTGCGTTCCCGCCACCACACATCATTCGGCCACTTGAGGCCCACTTCAGTAACGCCAAGCTTTTGCACGGTGCGGGCTACGGCAATCCCGGTCGCCAGACTCAGGCCGCTCAAGGCGTCTGGCGGCAAGGAAAAGCGCCACAGCAACGACAGCGCCAGACTGGCTCCAAACGGCGTCTGCCAGCAGCGTCCCAACCGGCCCCGGCCAGCGCTTTGCTGTTCAGCCAGACAGATCGCGCCGCTGGGCCAATGCTCCTGCGCTCCCGCCTGCAAATAAGCATTCGTGGAATCCAGCGCCGGAAATACCTCCAGTCGGTTTAACGCCAATTGCGCCGTAGTCGTTAATCCAGCCAAGATACGTTCCCGATCCAGCAATTCCAGTGCGCTGCTCATTCATGCAATCCCGTTCCAGTGTCAATAAAAACCGCTTTCCTCCTTGCGAAGGAAAGCGGCTGGCATCACAGGCCACGTTGAAACTGCGCTTCTTACTCCCAGAACTTTCGCTTTTCGTCATTCCCGCGTCAGCGAGAACCCAGTAACGCGCTGAAAAATATGGATACCCGCTTTCGCGGGTATGACGAAAAAGGCAGGTAAAAAAGTCCTGACTCCTCATCCCTCCCCTGCGAGCGGGAGAAGATCGTCAGAACAGGTTATTCCAGGGAACAACCGAGAGAAAACTCAGCCAAGACGCAATAATCATGATAATAATGATGACTAACGGGAAATTGTCAAAAGTGAACATGGGTCATTATCTCCAAGCGGGTTTTAGTGAAAATGCAGCCGGTTTTATTCACGGATTGATTTATCCATCCAGAGAATGATCATCTTTCTGGCGCTGATTGGATCGGGGAATGCGCGGGTCGTCATCGTCCATCAGAATCCGGTGGGCCGGGCCGTCCAGATCGTCAAACTGGCCGGTGCGCACCGCCCACAGAAAGGCCCATAGCACGACCCCCATGACGCCCAGCGCCATGGGGATCAACAGATACAGAATCCGCATGAGGCGACTCCTTTCATTGCAAGACGGCCATTGATTCAGGACTGCCGGAGCCGCAGCGCATTGACCACGACCAGCAAGGAACTGAACGACATGCCGAGCGCCGACATCCACGGGGTCAGCCAGCCTCCGGCGGCCAGCGGCACCGCCAGCAGATTGTATCCGATAGCCCAGGCGAAGTTCTCGCGCATGATCAATAAGGTTTGCCGGGCCTTGTCCAGCCCGACCGCCAAATGATCCAGCCGTTCAGTGAGCAGAATCATGTCGGCCGTGGCATGGGCCAGTTGGGTGCCGCTGCCCATCGCCAGCGAAACCTGGGCCGCCGCCAGCACCGGCGCGTCATTCACCCCGTCACCGACCATCGCCACAATCGCGCCCTGCCGCTGCAACCCGCGCAGCCGCTCCAGCTTGTCCTGTGGCGTCATCCCGCCGGCGGCTTCGGCAATCCCGACTTCGCGGGCGACATACGCCACGGCTTCCGGGCGGTCGCCGCTCAACAATGCCACCTTCAACCCCCGCGCTTGCAGAGCCGCAACCATCGCCGCCGCACCGGGCCGCAAGGCGTCGGTCAAACGGAACCAGGCCAACAGCCCGGTTTCATCGCCCAGCGCCACCCAGATGCTGGCGGCGTCGCCATCGGTCCGTTGCCCCGCCGTCGCATCACTCAAACCCGCCACAAACTCTGGTCGGCCAATCCGGTAGCAACGCCCGTCAATCCAGCCTTCCACGCCGCTGCCGGGAATATTCCGCAGTTGGGTTGCGGCCGAAATGACTGATCCCGCCGCTTCCGCCAAGGCCCGCCCGACCGGATGTTCGGAACCGCGCTCCAGCGCCGCGGCCAGCGCCAAACTGCGCGGCGGGTCCAGATCGGTCACCGGTTCTACGGCAACGACCTGCGGCCGGCCATAGGTCAAGGTGCCGGTCTTGTCAAAAATGACGTGGGTGGCCCGCGCCAGGGTTTCTAAAGCGTGGCCACGCGTGGTTAACACCCCCAACCGGGTCAAGGCGCCGGTGGCCGCAACAATGGCGGTCGGGGTCGCCAGCGACAACGCGCACGGGCAACTGACCACCAGCACCGCCAGGGTAATGCGGAAGGCGGTGTCGAAATCGCTGAGCGTCCACCAGACCGTAAACACCACCGCCGCAACGACCAGTAAAGCGGTGACAAACTGGCCGGCGATCCGGTCAGCCAGCAAGGCCAGACGCGGCTTCTCTCCCTGAGCGCGATCCAGCAGCCGCACAATGGCTGACAGCACAGTATCGCCGCCGACTTTCTCAATCTGCATGACCAATGGGCTTTCGACATTGACCGATCCGCCGATCAGCGTCTCGCCAGCCTGTTTCGGCAACGGCAGACTTTCACCGGTCAGCAGCGATTCATCCACGCTGCTCACCCCTTCCAGCACCCGGCCATCGGCGGGAACCGTCGCGCCGGGCCGCAGCAACACCCGGTCGCCGGGGACCAGTTCGGCAATCGGCACGATGGTCTCGCCGCCCGAATCATCCAGCCGGGTCGCGGTCGCCGGCAACATCCGCACCAGCGCCTCGGAAATCTGGCCGGCCCGGTGCCGGGCGGCCATCTCCAGAAAGCGCCCGGTCAGCAGGAAAAACACAAACATGGTCACCGAGTCGTAATAGACCTCGCCGCCGCCTTTGATGGTGTACCAGATGCTGGCGGCAAACGCGGCGCTCATCGCTAACGCCACGGGCACATCCATGCCCAATTGCCGGTTCCGCACATCACGCCAAGCTGCTATGAAAAACGGTTGCGCGGAATAACCCATCACCGGCGCGGTTAAAATCAGGCACATCCAGCGCATAAAATCCTGAATCCCTGATTCCATACCGTGATAATCGCCGGCATACAAGCCAACCGCCAGCATCATCACCTGCATCGAGCCGATCCCGGCGACCGCCAGGCGGCGTAAAGCGACCGTGCGCTCCCGTTTCTGCACAGCTTCCTGGCGATTGGGATCAAAGGGATGAGCGATATAGCCAATCGCGGCAATCGCCGCAAGAATGGCGCTGAGTTTGATCTGCTGCTCATCCCAGCGAACCTGGGCGCGGTGGGTGGAATAATTGACCCGGAATTCGAGAACGCCCGGCAAGGCGTTGACATGCCGTTCACTGAGCCAGACGCAGGCGGCGCAGACAATGCCCTCCAGCATTAACGCCGCTTCGCGGAGGTGTTCGCCTTCGATGCGGACAAAACTCTTTTGCAAATCCGCCCGGTCGTACAGTTCCAGTCCGCGCAGTTGCTCCGGGATTAAATCCTCAGCCCGGCGTGAGGGTGCGGTGCGATGCTGGTAGAAGCCGGTCAGTCCCGCAGCGACAATGGCTTCAGCGACCGCTTCGCAACCGTGACAACACATCGGTTGGCGATGCCCGTCGATCATCACGGTAAAATGGACATGCGGCGGAACCGGCAAACCACAGTGGAAACATTCCAGCCTGGAATCAGCGACAGCAGCGGACGATATAACGGCGGTGGACATGAGCGTCTACAGGTTTCCTATGCAACGGCTGGAATTAACC
>JAJHPN010000438.1 GCA_020890855.1 Candidatus Contendibacter sp.
CGTTGTCCCCCCTTTGCTCCCCGCGTTGTCCCCCCTTTAGGGGTCAAAACTCCCCGCGTTGTCCCCCCTAAAATCACGTAATATATTGATTTTTAAATCATTTTGCGCCCATTAAAACATCTTTTAAAACTTCTAAGAAAGACAACAACAAAGGCGCTGCTGTTTTTGTTGTATTTTCACCAAAACCTGCCGCTTACGCGGCTTGTCTCTGCTGTTCGGGAGGCAACAGATCGGCAATTCGGCAACGCAGCGCATCGGCGATCTTTTCCAGCAGCGCTAGCGTTACTTGCCGCTGTCCCTTTTCCAGATAACTCAGGTAGCCCTGGGTGATGCCCAGTTGTTCAGCTAAATCCCCCTGGGTCATCTCCAGATCAACCCTCCTGACCTTAATGCGATGACCTACCGACCGGTTAATGCTGATCGTGGCGCTCATAAAACAGTCTCCTATCAATGATAGTTATCAAATATAACTATCATAACCGGCGAGCATTCAAAAATTCAGTCAGCAAAATCCAAACCCGATGCAACGCTTCAGGAAAGACGCAGGTTGTTATCCACTTTGAGGCGGGGGCGTAGCCGCCGCCTTTGACGGCTATAGCGTTCCGTGGTGATTCGGCGCGGTGGCGTAGCCGCCGCGTCCGACGGATGCGGGTTAGCGTGGGGTTATTGCTTCGGGTGCTATTGCAGTTTCCCGCCATCCCCATCGGCTTTAACTGTGCGGCCCTCTCACCGAGGTTTCTACCCGGATTCCCGTGACCAGGCGAATCAGCCAGCAGCTTTTTTTGCAGCGGTTTCTGACGCGAGGCAAGGTTGCGGTGCGTCTATCGCTTGGCGCGGGCGTAGCCGGCGCCGCTTTGGGCTGGATAACCTCCACAGCTTCCCCGGCGCGGGGGCGAAGGGCGTAGCGCCGCGCGTCTTTTCCGTGCGGCGCTGGGCCAGGAGCCGCCGTGTCCGGCCCCCCGCACCGTGGAGCGCCAACCTCGTTCGACTTGGCACACTCCCGGCTCGCAGCCGCCCCGGCGGGGGCGTAGCCGCCGCCTTCGCGGATTCGGGCGCCAGCAATGGCCCTCGGGCGCGGGGGCACAGCCGCCGCGTCCGGCTGAGGAGTCCCCTCAGAACAGCAGGTCGCAGTCCTCGGCGTCCGGGTCCGGGGTCATGACCCTTACCCGCCAGGCGTGGCGTTCCCAGTTGAGGCAAGCCAGCAGCGGGGCGTCCTGATCATGGATGCGTTCAGACAGCGCCTCCCGGTTGGGATCATCGCCGTGGATGGCGCCCAGTCGCCACCAGGCCCGTGGTTCGCCCTGCGGCGGATTGCCGATCCCAGCGGGTTCAGCGCCCAGCAACCGGCGCATGTTGCGACTGTCGAGCAGGATCGCAATGGTTGGTCGTTGATCCGGCGTTGCCGGATCATGGCTTAGACTCACCGGGATGCTTTCGCCGTCCAGGCGCTCGTCCAAGGCGCGTAACAGAACCTGGTCGATGGCTGGCCCGATCAGGACACGGCAACCGGTCGGGAAGCGTATCAATGGAGTGGTCATCGGATTTCCAGCCCGGCCTTGCGGCCGGGCGCCTCTCATCGTCATTCGGGATGGCAAGGATCGTGTTCGGTTTCCAGATACAACAGCGCCAGCTCCCAGATGGGAGAGAGCGGATCGTCAAGTTCTTCGCTCAAGTCCAGCTCGGCGGCAGCGCCTTCCGCTAGTTCGGTTGCCGACTGATAGCCGCTGGCGTTAAGGGCCATGTGCTGACGGACGCGCCTGATATCGGATTTGGTCATCTCGCGTTCACCCGGCCTTGCAGCCGGGTGCCTCTCGGTTACTGAATCACCAGCCGGGTGGACGTTTGCAGGCGGGCGCCGAACACCGCCTCACCGGCTTTTAGGGCCTTGCCGATCTCGCTTTTCAGCAGCTTGATGGTGGTCACCGGTTGCTTGAAGCGTTCAGGCACCATCGTTTCATCCTCGATCACCACGCTCAGCGGATTGGCCTGAATCCGCAGGGTCAACCAGGCGTTTTTCATCCGGGTCAATCCAGTGCGCTCCATCTCGGTTTTCAGGTAATCGCGCAAGCGCATGGCGTGGCGTTGCAGGGCGCTTTCCCGGCGTTCCATCGCCTGGCGGGCGTCCTCGATGGCGGCCGCTTCCGCCTCCAGAGTGCGGATATAGGCGGCGATGTGGGCGGCCTTGCTCTCAAAAGCGCCGGCCAAGCCTTCTAAAGTGTCGGCGATGGCTTCCGGGGGCAGATCGTCCATCTCGGCCAACGCCTCCAGGGCGTTCAGGTAGTCATCGGCGATGTCAAACAGCCGCAAGCTGCTCAGATTCACAGGGGCGTTCATGGTCATTCCTCCGGGGGGCGGGTCGCCCCGCCCCAGTGCTGGTTAGGCGGCGGATTCAAGCGGCGGGTGGGCGCGGTCCTCGCCGTTGCCCTTCTTGCCCCTGACCTTCGGCGGGCTGTCCGGCTTGGGTTTCAAGGCGTCGAGCAGCGTTGTCTTGCGGATCGCGCAATGCAGCTTGAGCCGTTCAAGGTCTACCGCCATCAGGGCGCTGATTTCGCCCTGATGCGCCCGCCACCAGTTTTCCAGATCGGTAACGCTGTCAATTTCAGCAACTACGGCCTTGAGCGCGTCGAGCAAGGTTTGACTGGCTGCCATCGGATCAACGCCAGAATCCAACCATTCCCGCAGCGCTACGCCGGTGTCCGGGGACGGGGCGAAGTGCCGGCTGTCAAACAGGCTGGTGCGGTCCTTGGCGGCGGTGGCGATGTGGTTGTCCACGCTCAAATCCATAACCACTGTGAACTCGTACTCCATCCCTTCCCTCTGCACCGGCGCTAAACCGACCTTGATCGGTTTCTTGCCGCCCTTGCCGTCGTCGACCAGGTCATAGGCGGTCTTGGTCCGCATGGTGGCGATGACATGGAGGTTGGCGCCGATGATGGCGTCCACCAGGGCGTTGTGATGGGGCGTGACTTCGCGCCAGGACATGAAGCTGTTGCCGCTGCGGGACGCCAGGGTCGCCTTGTCGTGCATGTCCAGCACGCCGCCCTCGCCGGTCCAGGCGTGGGAGAGCGAATCGATGATCAGCACGGCATAGCCGGCCTGTTCCGCATCCCGGATCAGCTTGATGTAGCGTTCCGGGGTGAATGGCGGCGCCAGCGTGGCCGCGTCGTAATCGGCCAGGTGGGAGTACAGTTCGCCGCTGCCGCGTTCGGTGTCGATCAGGGCGATGCGGCGATCAGGAGCCAGCCCCTGGGCGATGAGCAGGGCGGAATAGGTTTTGCCTGACCCGGATGGGCCACACAGGGCCAGCCGCAGCTTGACCTGTTTGCGAATCGCTTTGTGAAATGACATAGTTGCTTCTCCTCTTGGTTGCCCTTGCGGGCGGCTGAATCGGCCCTGGGGGGGTGCTACCCCCCAAGGCTGCCTCGTCAAAATGGGATATCTTCGTCGTCGACGGACATCGTTTGCGCTTCCCGCGCTACTTCCAGATCAGCCCAGTAGTGGGCCATGCGCTCGGCCTTCTCCCGAATCAGCACCACCACATTCGCCGCCGCCTCCATGACGTTGGCGCCATGCCGCCAGGCTTGATGCAAGGCGAACAGCGCTTCATCCAGCGGATAGCCGATCTCCTCCAGATACAGCGCTTCGGTGACCAGACTCAAACCGGATCGGTTTTCCAGCAGATAGCGGCGGCGCTCCTCCATCAATTCCTGAGCGCGGTTGGTTTGCGCGTCTTCGGCGTCCATCTGGCGAAGATGGCGATGCAATTCCAGCGTGGCGATACAGGGCATAGTCATCGTGATTTCCTCTTGGCGGTGAAACCGAACCCGGTCAGGCGCTACCGACCGGGTTCAGGGAGCTAGAACCCGCTCACCTGACTGATCAGGCGCAAGGTGGGAGCGGGAAGAACCAGCGAAGCGCTGACCGGTTCCTGAAAGCCGTCCAGTGCGGAGCAGTCGCCAATCGCCAGCGCGGCCAAGGGCTGATCCAGGTACAACGTCACTTCCCCCAGTGAGTGATTTTCACCATCGAAGAAAGTCAGTTTCTGGTAATGCGCCCGGCTCCGGCCATCGGAAAACGGCAGAGAAAGAGAGAGGGAATAAGCGGTGACTTCAATGCGGGCGACGTTAAAAATACCAACGGATGTACTCATTACAGATGCTCCTCTTCATTGCCTTGCGGATGTTCCCCTGGTGCTACAGGGGCGATAATTCCGGTTTCTCCCTTTTACGCGCCCGAGCCTACCGGTAAAGAGCGCGTCTAATTCCGTTTACCTTAATACCTAAATCCTGAATGTTATTTTAACACTCTCAATCAAAAATTAAAATAAATTTTATCGAATAAGGAGAAAATATAAAGCGGCTGAAAAGCCAGATTTTTCCAAGAAAAACCCGCTAAAAAAGCTGGCCCTGATGCGGAGAAACCGAAGGCGGGACTGAGGGAAGCGCCGAAGGCGGGCGCGGCGCAAAGCGCACCGCCGCCAGCCAGAGGGAGGAAGAAACCGGAAGCGGGCCAGCAACGGCCAGCCTGAACAGGCCAGCGCGGCGGCGGCAATGCTCGGCGGCCAGCCGCGAGGGACAGGCCACCAGCAACACGCCGGGGCGATGCGGCCAGGGCGACCAGGGGGCGCAGCCGGGTGCCAGCCCGGCGGCGAAGAAGGGCAGCGCCAGCGGCGACACTACGCCACCAAGCGCCAACCGGCGGGCAGGAAACCGGGAACCGCCAGCGCCAGCAGGGAGCCAGACGGGGTGGACGCCCACGCCAGGCGGCGCGACAGGGCGAAGCGGGCAAAGCGGCGGGCGCAACGGGCGAACCGGCCAGGACCGGCAAACACCCAACACCAGACCCCGGCACCAGCAGGAGCAGCGGGAACGGCGACCGACGCGAAAGCGGAAAGGCCAGCAGCGACAGCGGGAGAGACAGGAACCACGGGACGCCTCCAGAGCAAAGAGCAGCCGGGCGCCGGCCCGGCCGCGAACAGGAACGCTAGGCGACCAGCGCCAGCGGGGCGGGCGCGGCGGCGGCGCGAACCGCCAGCAGGGCGCGCAACCCGGAGCGACACGGCGGCAAGCACGGGCAAACCGGCACC
>JAJHPN010000418.1 GCA_020890855.1 Candidatus Contendibacter sp.
CCAGCCAGACAAAGGCGTCCGCCGGGTCCTGCAACAGCGCCGGGATGTTTTCCAGCGTCAAGTCGGATAACTTGCGGCCCTCGGCATAAGCCACGCAGTTGACAATCATCGTGTTGTTCATGACCGAATCAATGCGGGTGATGATGGGGATGCGGATGCGGCTCAGGCCCATACGGCTCTTCGCGGTCATGCAGGTGCATTCGATAATTGACAAAGCTGGCTTCATCGTCGAAGTGCAAAAACGGGTTGCCGGTCCGTTGCTCCAGCAGGGTCGAGGTTGGGGTGATGCCGTAGTTGTGACCGGGGCGAATCAGGGTTTGCTCTGGCAGCCGCTCGCCCAATCGGCGCAGGCTCTGATACATCAGCTCCGGATCGCCGCCGCGCAAATCGCAGCGCCCGCAGCCGAACACGAACAGGGTGTCGCCAGTCAGCACCTGATGGCCAACCTGGTAACAAGCCGATCCCGGCGTATGCCCCGGCGTGTGCAGCACCTCGATTTCGGTGTCGCCCAGGCGGATGCGGTCGCCGCCTTCGTGCAGGGTGGGCAAATCCAGATAGCGATCCCAGAACGCCGCCTCGGCCCGCAGCAGATGCAGTTGAGCATCGCTGCTGTTCAGCAGCCGCTCAACGCCGTTAATGTGATCAAAATGGCTGTGGGTCAGCAGAATGTCGGTGATTCGCAAGCCGCGCCGCTCGGTCAGCGCCAGAATGGCCGGCACGTCCCAGGCCGGATCGACCACCGCCGCCCGGTCGCTGGCGTGATCATGGATCACATAGATAAAGTTGCCCATTCGCCCCAGTTCCAGGGCGTGAATCGTATGCGGGGCAGTTGCGGACATCGCATGTTCTCCAATGAAGAAGGCGGTTGATGGTTTGGAACATTAGCGGCGGCGACCACTCAGAATCAATCCATCACCCCGAATCTTCCAGCCAGCCAGAGGGATTTTTCATGCGCTTTAGTCTCGACATCGACGCCAACCACTATTTCATCAAAGGCTATGGCCCCGGCTGGATCAACGTCAACGAACGGGATATCCGCCGCAGCGTGATCGTGACTCCGGAACGGCTGGTGACGGATTGGCCGCCGCAAACCTTCGCTGATCTGGAAGCGGCGCATTTCGCGCTGATCGCGCAACTGGAGCCGGAGGTTGTGTTATTGGGGACGGGCGAGCGGCAGCGGTTTCCCCGGCCGCATCTGCTTCAGGCGTTGCTGGCGCAGGGGGTGGGCGTGGAGACGATGGACACCGCCGCCGCCTGCCGCACCTACAACATCATCATGATGGAAGGTCGCCGGGTCGCAGCGGCTTTGCTGATGATGGCGGATTAACGGTTACTTGCGGCTCTCCCGGATGGGAGAGCCGCGCGGCGATTTACAGAAAATCGAGGGAGAATCCCTCGGTTTCCAGAATCTTGCGAAGCCGGCGCAGGGCGTCGATCTGGATTTGCCGCACCCGCTCGCGGGTGACGCCGATCTCATTGCCGACCTGTTCCAGGGTCGCCTTTTCCAGACCCCCCAGCCCGAACCGCCGTTTCACCACAATCCGCTGCTTGTCGTTGAGCTGATCGAGCCACTGATCCAGCTTCTCGTTGAGGTCGGCATCCTGCAGTAATTGCGACGGATCGATGTTGTTATCGTCGGGGATGGCGTCAAGCAGCGAGCGGTCTTCATCCTTGCCAATCGGGGTGTCTACCGAAGCGACTCGTTCATTGAGTTGCAGCATCCGCTTGACTTCAGCAACCGACTTGCCCATCGCCTGGGCGATGTCCTCAGCGGTCGGTTCGTGATCCAAAGTCTGCGCCAGTTGCCGGGCCACCCGCAGATAGCCGTTGATTTCCTTGATGATATGAATCGGTAGCCGAATCGTGCGGGTCTGGTTCATCAGCGCCCGTTCAATGGTCTGGCGAATCCACCAGGTCGCGTAGGTCGAAAAGCGGAAGCCGCGTTCCGGGTCAAACTTCTCAACCGCGTGAATCAGCCCCAGATTGCCCTCCTCGATCAAGTCAAGCAGGCTCAGACCCCGATTCATGTAGCGACGGGCAATTTTGACCACCAGCCGCAGATTGCTTTCAACCATGCGGTTACGAGCGCTGGCGTCGCCTCGAATCACCAGGCGGGCAAAATAGACTTCTTCCTGCGCGGTCAGCAAGGGGGAAAAACCGATTTCGCTCAGGTACATCCGGGTGGCGTCCAACTCATCCTGAGTGAACTCGCGGCTAGTCGCCACCGGCGGCGCCCAAGGCATTATTTCTACCGGTTCCAGTTCCTCTGCGCCGCTTATCGTTTCCTCGGCGTCCTCTTCCTGCTTGTCTTCATCCAGCAGAGGATCATCCATGACCAGTTCGTCGCACACGACCGTTGCCAGACCGGCGTTCATCCGTCGGGACATCGATAACCTCCTCGATACGATTCGCTTGGTGGATTTGCGATTAACGCTGACCCGGAATGGGTCGCGTTTTTATTGATTGTTTTGTAATTGCTTATCATAGGGTCTCGATCTGTCTGCGCAACGGCGCTGATTTCGACCCGGATCCGGAACCCTGAAATGGCGCTTCCTTTGTCCCAGTTTCCAAATACAAGACAATGATACGCTTTTCCCATCTGGCAAGTCCACAGCCTTTCCCCGCTTGATGGTCAAGAAAACTATTAAATTCGTGGAGTTATGTTGCAGCGCAGCGTAACCATTCCGTCAGTGGGCCGAGTGCGCGATGGCGAGTCAGATCCACATGCAGCGGGGTGATGGAGACGTAGCCGGCGCGAAGAGCGTGGAAATCAGTGCCGGGACCGGCGTCCTGTTCCGATCCGGAGGGTCCGACCCAGTAGATCGTCCGGCCACGCGGATCGACGGCTTTGATCACCGGCGCTGACTTATGGCGATGGCCAAGCCGGGTGGCCTGAAACCCGGCTAACTGCTCCCAAGGCTGATCAGGCACATTGACATTCAGAATGGTGTCGGGCGGCAAGGGTCGCTCCCGCAACTGCTGCACCAGCCAGACCGCTACCCGGGCGGCTGTCGCCAAGTGCTGGGGCTGAAACGACGCTTGCGAGACGGCGATCGCCGGCAATCCTAAAAAACGGCCTTCCATCGCCGCCGCCACCGTGCCGGAATAGATCACGTCATCGCCAAGGTTGGGGCCATGATTGACGCCCGAAACCACCATATCCGGTTCCGGCTCCAGCAAGCCGGTAATGGCCAAGTGGACACAGTCGGTCGGGGTGCCTTCGACGCTGTAAAAGCCGTTGTCGTGGCGGGTTACGTACAGTGGGTTTTTGAGGCTGAGCGAGTTGCTGGCGCCGCTGCGGTCGCGGTCCGGCGCCACCACGGTGATCTCGGCCAGTTCGCTCAGGGCGGCGGCCAGGCGCTGCAGGCCCGGTGCTTGATAGCCATCATCGTTACTGACCAGGATGTGCATGGTGCAGGTATCCTTGTGGGAGTCGCTGGTGGAGATACTTAATGACTGAACCATTCACGCTGGATCCGCAGGATCGGGAACTGTTCCGCCGGACGGTCGGCGCAGTTCAGCCATTACGCTGCAACCGGGTAGAGCCGGCCCCGCTTCGTTCCGCCCCACTTCCCCGCTTTACCTTGGCCGATGAGCGGCAAGTCTTGACTGACATGCTGTCAGATTATTTTGAACCGGCTGATTTGGATACGGGCGAGGAATTGTACTACCGCCGGGAGGGGGTGCAGCAGACGGTGCTACGCAAGCTGCGGCGCGGCCAGTTCCAGATCGGCCCGGCGCTTGATCTGCACGGGATGACGGTGGCGACCGCCCGAGAGGCGTTGACGAGGTTCCTGCATGCGGCTCGTCGCGAGGGCCGCAGTTGCGTGCGGATCATTCATGGCAAGGGGAATGGCTCTCGCCACCGCGGGCCGGTCCTGAAACTGAAAATTAACCACTGGCTGCGGCAGCGCGACGAGGTGCTGGCCTTCTGCTCGGCGCGGCCGGTAGACGGCGGAACCGGCGCGATTTATGTGTTGCTGCGGCGGCAGATCTGATGGCGGAAGCCGCGCCAGCGATTCTCGCCGGATATCCGTCCGCGATCAAATCATCCAGTTGTCGGCAACTGGATCATCGGGGCTGATCGGGTTGACGACGGATGCGGTTCCCTCACCAGCGGCGTTCGGGAGAGCAATGGGCGGGCCGGCGATATACGACAGCGCCAATGACCCCGGCCCGACATTGATTCCGCCAGCGGTGCTCATCACCGACAACAGCACTTCGACGCCGTGCTCCCTGACATGCTGTTCAAACTCGACAAAGGCCCGTTTGCGACGAATTACATCCAGCTCGCCGGCGTAACTGACGTTGACGATCCGGGTGGCCAGACCTTGCTCAATGGCCTGCCGGACGATCCCGAACAGCTTGATCAGGGTCCGATCAAAACCGCGCTCTTTGGCGATAACCTGACTTTCACCCTGATGAAAGCCAATGATTGGCTTGATGTCGAGCAGCGAACCGAAGTGATAGCCAATCAGACCGATGGATTTTTCGCCCTTCTTGCTGGCCCGGTAGCGAACATAAAACAGATCATCAGGGACGAGATAACCGTAAATCTGCTGGCTGAGTTGTTCGGCAATACCGCGCACCGCCCCAAACGAAAGATTGTTTTCCTCCACCAGCCGCACCGCCTCGTGAACCAGAACGCCTTCGCCGGTGAACAGGGTCTTGCTATCCAAGACCGTCAGGTAAAAAGAGCCAGACAGTCCGGCTTTCTGCCGTCGTTCCCGATACTGCTTGAGGATGGCGTAGGACGCCTCGGTAGCGTTAGCGAAAATCGGGCTGCGGCTTTGGGCAATGGCGACGACCAGCACCCGATCATATTGCAACACCAACTCATCGAGAAACAACGCCTTGATCTTTTCAACCGAAAACGGCGCAGTTTCGGCATCCAGGGTCTTTTCAACTAGATATTTCCGGTAAAAAGCCTGGGTAGCCTCCGGATCGCGCACATCCTCGAAAACGTCATAGCCGAAATGCAAACTGATCGGCATGATATGGATGTTATGATCCTGAAGGTAAGATTGCGGAAGATCGCAAGCCGAATCAATGACAAAGCC
>JAJHPN010000129.1 GCA_020890855.1 Candidatus Contendibacter sp.
TCGCCGCCAAACTTCTGGGCCATCACTTTGGTGATCGCCGCCGTCAGCGTGGTCTTGCCGTGATCGACGTGACCTATCGTTCCCACATTCACATGCGGCTTGCTGCGCTCAAACTTTTCTTTGGACACCGTACTTACTCCATCTGATTCAAATGCTTCAGCAACCGCTTCAGGATGCTTTTTTGATTACTGCCTCCGCGATGGTCGCGGGGGCCTCGTTATATTTGGCGAATTCCATCGAATAGGTAGCGCGGCCTTGAGTCGCCGAGCGCAGGTCAGTGGAGTAGCCGAACATCTCGGCCAGCGGCACCTCGGCGCGGATCACTTTGCCCGATGGCGAATCATCCATACCCTGCAACATTCCCCGCCGCCGGTTGAGATCGCCCATCACGTCGCCCATGTAGTCTTCAGGGGTTACCACTTCGACCTTCATGATCGGCTCCAGCAGCACCGCGCCGGCCTTGAGCGCCCCATCCTTGAAACCCATCGATCCGGCGATCTTGAAAGCGATTTCACTGGAATCCACTTCGTGATAGGAGCCGTCGAAGATCGTGACCTTGACATCCACCACTGGAAAGCCAGCCAACACGCCCTTGCCCATCTGTTCCTGAACGCCCTTGTCCACCGCTGGCACATATTCGCGGGGGACGACGCCGCCGACGATGGCGTTGACGAATTCGTAACCGGTTCCTGGCGCTTGCGGCTCCAGCCGCAGCCAGACATGACCATACTGGCCGCGCCCACCCGACTGGCGCACAAACTTGCCTTCCTGCTCCACCGCCTTGCGAATGGTCTCTCGGTAGGCGACCCGGGGCTTGCCAACGTTGGCGTCTACCTTGAACTCGCGCTTCATCCGGTCAACGATGATTTCCAGATGCAATTCACCCATGCCGGAAATGATGGTCTGACCGGATTCCTGATCGGTGTGGACTCGGAACGAGGGATCTTCCTGGGCTAGCTTGCTCAGCGCCACGCCCATCTTTTCCTGATCAGCGCGGGTCTTGGGTTCCACCGCAACTGAAATCACCGGCTCCGGGAACTCCATCCGCTCAAGGGTAATCACTTGATCGGTATCGCAGAGGGTATCGCCAGTCGTCACATCTTTCAGCCCGACGCAGGCGGCAATGTCGCCGGCGCGGATTTCTCTGATCTCTTCGCGACTGTTGGCGTGCATCTGCACGATCCGGCCGATGCGCTCGCGGCGGCTTCGGACCGGGTTGTAGACCGTATCGCCGGAATTCACCACGCCAGAGTAGCAACGCACGAAAGTCAGGGTGCCAACAAACGGGTCCGTCGCGATCTTGAACGCCAGCGCCGCAAAGGGCGCGCTGTCGTCGGCGTGGCGCTCGCCCTCACTTTCAGCGGCGTCATCCAGGATGCCTTTGACCGGCGGCTTGTCGAGTGGCGACGGCAGGTAGCGGACGACTGCATCCAGCATCGCCTGCACACCCTTATTCTTGAAAGCTGATCCGCACATCGCCAGGACAATCTCACCTTTGAGGGTGCGGGCGCGCAGTCCAGCGTAAATTTCTTCCTCGCTGAGGGCATGACCTTCCAGGTATTTCTCCATCAGATCATCCGACGCTTCAGCGGCGGCTTCCACCATTTTCTCACGCCACGCCGCGCAGTCGTCCCGCAGGTCAGCGGGAATATCGACATACTCAAACTTCATGCCCAGGCTGTCTTCATCCCAATTGACCGCCTGCATCTTGACCAGATCGACCAGCCCCTTGAATTTGTCCTCGGCGCCAATCGGCAACTGGATCGGCACCGGCCGGGCGCCCAACCGATCCTGAATCTGCTGCACGACGCGCAAAAAATCAGCGCCGGCGCGATCCATCTTGTTGATGAACGCCAGCCGTGGCACTCCATATTTATTGGCCTGCCGCCAGACTGTTTCTGATTGCGGCTCGACTCCACCCACCGCGCAGAACACTGCACACGCGCCATCGAGCACCCGTAGCGAGCGTTCGACCTCAATGGTGAAATCCACATGACCAGGGGTGTCGATGATGTTGATGCGATGTTCGTCGAACTGACCGGCCATCCCATTCCAGAAACAGGTGGTTGCCGCCGAGGTGATGGTGATGCCGCGCTCCTGCTCCTGCACCATCCAGTCCATGGTGGCGGCGCCGTCATGCACCTCGCCCAGCTTGTGGGAAACCCCCGTGTAAAACAGGATACGCTCGGTCACCGTAGTCTTTCCGGCATCGATGTGAGCCATGATACCGAGATTGCGATAGCGATCGATGGGGGTTTTACGCGCCACGACGGAGTCCTCGAAACTTACCAGCGATAATGAGCGAAAGCCTTGTTGGCCTCCGCCATGCGATGTACATCTTCACGCTTCTTGACGGCTGAACCGCGACTTTCGGCGGCATCCATCAATTCACCAGCCAGGCGGCGGGCCATCGACTTTTCGCCGCGTTTGCGGGAGGCGTCGATAATCCAGCGCATGGCCAAGGTGTTGCGGCGCACCGAACGCACTTCAATAGGCACCTGGTAGGTCGCGCCGCCGACCCGGCGGGACTTGACCTCAACCACTGGACGGACATTGTCCAGCGCCTGCTCCAGCAGGCCCATCGGGTTGTCCTTACCCTTTTCGGTCATCGCGTCAAGCGCGCCGTAGACAATTTTCTCGGCGATCGACTTCTTGCCGCATTCCATGACCATGTTGACGAACTTGGCGAGCATCAGGCTTCCGTGCTTGGGATCGGGAAGGATGACGCGCTTGGGGACTTCTCTTCTTCTCGGCATAACCGTCTCAATCTCTCGGAAGCTGGGTGCAAAAAAACTCAGGACTTGGGTCGCTTGGCGCCGTACTTGGAACGCGACTGCCGGCGCTTGGTCACGCCGGAGGTGTCCAGGCTGCCGCGCACGATGTGGTAGCGGACGCCGGGCAAATCCTTGACGCGACCGCCGCGAATCAACACCACCGAGTGTTCCTGCAGGTTGTGGCCTTCGCCACCGATGTAGCTGGTCACTTCCTGGCCGTTGGTCAGGCGCACTCGCGCCACCTTGCGGAGCGCGGAATTAGGCTTTTTCGGCGTGGTGGTGTAGACGCGAGTGCAGACGCCGCGCTTCTGCGGGCAGCTTTCCAGCGCCGGCACGTTGCTTTTGGCTTGCTTGCTAACCCGCGGCTTACGCACCAACTGATTGATTGTGGCCATGCCCCCTGCTCCAAAAATAATGCGCCGTAATGGCGTTAAAACCGGCTGAATCGGGCGGCGAACCGAATGTGGATTGGGCGCTCCGGTTCGCAAAGAGGCGGAACTATAGGCAGGCAGGCTATTGATGTCAAGTTCGACGCCAGACGCCATGATCCGGACAAGCCGCCACACTCAAAACAGCGGCTTCAGCCGGGCCAAAATATCATCCCGGGCCTGGGCCAGCAGCGAGTCCCGATCCAGGCTGTCAAGAATGTCCTGCACCACCCGTTTCGGCCCACCCTCGCCCCACGACTTGCCTTGGGCGAAATACTGCTCGGCAGCCTTGCCCACCACATAGGTGCCGTACCAGGCGACTGCGCCCTGCGCCCCGGCGGTCACCACTGTGGACAATCCCAGACTGATGCCCTTGAGCGCCGCCGCCGCCAGATTCATCGCCCACACGGTTCCCATCAGAAAAGCCAGTTGAATCGAGATGGTCTTGAGCAGCGAGCCGGCTTCGCTGCGATTGATCGGCAACCCGTAGACCCGGCTGAGATGGATGATCATAGCCGCATCGGTGGCGATAGCGGCCAGAATGTCGGCGATGGGAATCGGGTTCAGCGCCACCGCGACTCCTTTGGCCAGACAGTATTTCCGCACCACGCTGTCGGCCAGGTCGCGGCGGATCACGATGATTTCCCGGCTCAACCGGTCGGAGAATCGGCCAGCGAACAGGCCGGCGTTGATCGCGGCCATGGTCTTGCCCTCGGCCTTGAGGATGTCCCAGATACGCTCGCGCAAGGCGTTCACATCGGGCGGCGGGTGACGGCGGGTTTCGGTTTCATTACCCTCGGCGTCCACTAGAATCACGATCCGTTCCGCCGGATGAGCGGCGACGGTGAGAATGTCCTGCGGCTGAATCAGTCCGGTGGTGCGCCGGTGCAAGGTGTCCAGCAATAGTTCCCGTTCGGCGCGGCTGTAGCGATCAATCTTGTTCAGCACCAGCGCCAGGCGCTGCGCGGCGCCTTTCACCTGCCGCAAGGCTTGCAGTTCGCTGTCGGTCAGGTCGCCGTCCACCACGAACAGGACCAGATCACTGCGGCCGGCGACATCGTGCGCCAACTGTTCCCGCACCTCGCCAGCAACTTCATTGATGCCGGGGGTGTCAATCAGGAACACCCCGCCGGCGTCGTATTCCTGCCAGCGGGCATGAGCGGCGCGGGTGGTTTCGCCGTGCAGTGGGCTGGTGGAAAAGCGCATCTCGCCCAGCAGCGCGTTCAGCAACGCCGATTTGCCGACGCTGACCCGCCCGAACACGGCAATATGGATATGCCCGTGCTCGATTTTTTCCAGCAGCAGTTGCAGTTGCCGATAATCGTCGGCCAAGGCGGCCCGCACCGGCGGCGGCACCCGTTGATCGTCCAGCAATTCGCGCAGGCTGTCGCAAGCCAGCGCCAGGTGCGTATCGCCGTTAACCGGACGCAGTTCCGGCAGGTTCGCCTTCCCGTTGCCGGTTCCAAACCAGTTGGGCCAAGCGTTTTGCACGCGCTTCCAGATCTTCACTCAGGTTATCCTCAAACATCCGCAGGGCAGGGCCATTCACCAGTTCGCCGCGACTGTCCAGGGAGCGGGCCACGGCTTTCCCCAAACTCTCGAAGATCAGACCGTAAACGACAGCGTGCATCATTCCACCGACCACCGTGCCCATGCCGGGAAACGCTTTGAAAATGTTGCCGACCAGCGCCAGCAGCAGGTTGATATTGCGCTTGATCTGGTTGCCGGCCAGGTCGAGAAACCGCTGCATGTCGACCTCCCGGGCCGGCGCTTCGTACAAGGCGCACAGTTCCTTCATCAGGTTGAAACCCAGATAGCCCTGAATCAGGATGTCCGTACCCGGACTGACCGCCGC
>JAJHPN010000358.1 GCA_020890855.1 Candidatus Contendibacter sp.
TGATGAAGCTGCGCTGCATGTTTGTCCTGACCCACGACTCCATTGGCGTTGGCGGCGACGGCCCCACCCATCAGCCGATTGAGCATGTCGCCAGTCTACGGCTCATTCCCGATCTGTCGGTATGGCGAACCTGCGATACGGCGGAAACAGCGGTAGCCTGGAAAGCAGCGCTGGAGCGGGTCGATGGCCCCACCGCGCTGATTTTCACTCGCCAGAAGTTGCCGCATCAGGAGCGTACTCCGGATCAGGTGCGGGCCATCGCCCGAGGCGGTTATGTGCTGCTGGATTGCGGCGCTGACCCGGAGGCCATCCTCATCGCGACCGGTTCCGAGGTGCAATTGGCGATAGAGGCTGCCCGACAACTGAATGGGCAAGGGCGGCGAGTGCGGGTGGTGTCGATGCCCTCCGTGAACGTGTTCGACGCCCAGGATGCTGCTTACCGTGAGTCGGTGCTACCGGCCCAGGTCACCCGGCGGGTCGTCGTCGAAGCCGGCGTGACCGCGCCCTGGTATAAATATGCCGGCTCGCAGGGCGCCGTAATCGGCATTGACCGTTTCGGCGAGTGCGGCTCGCCGGAAATCATTTTCCAGCATTTCGGCTTCACGACTGAACGAGTTGTCGCCGCCGTCACCGCCTTGTTCACGTCCGGCGCTAATTTTTAATGAATCCGGTCTACAATATGACTGTGTTGGGTGGGCGATCGCGCCCGTCCGTTTTTTGATGAAAACCACTCCGTTGGAGGAAAGCATGGCGATTAAAGTTGGCATCAATGGGTTCGGCCGCATTGGCCGCATGGTATTCCGCGCTGCCGTCAAGAATTTTTCGGACATTGAGATCGTCGGCATCAATGACCTGCTCGAACCCGATTATCTGGCCTATATGCTGATGTATGACTCGGTGCATGGCCGCTTCAAGGGCGAAGTCTCGGTCGAAGGCAACAACCTGATCGTCAACGGCAAGAAAATTCGCCTGACGGCAGTCCGGGATCCGGCTGACCTGAAGTGGAACGAAGTCGGCGCCGACATCGTCGTCGAATCCACCGGCCTGTTCCTGACCAAAGAAACTTGCCAGAAGCACATCACCGCCGGCGCGAAGAAAGTGATCCAGAGTGCGCCCAGCAAAGATGACACCCCGATGTTCGTCTACGGCGTCAATGACCAGACTTACGCCGGCCAGACCATCATTTCCAATGCTTCCTGCACCACCAATTGCCTGGCCCCGGTCGCCAAGGTGCTCAACGACACCTGGGGCATCAAGCGCGGCTTGATGACCACTGTTCACGCCGCCACCGCGACCCAAAAGACCGTGGACGGCCCGTCGAACAAGGACTGGCGCGGTGGACGCGGCATCCTCGAAAACATCATCCCGTCCTCGACCGGCGCCGCCAAGGCTGTTGGCGTGGTGATCCCTGAACTGAACAAGAAGCTGACCGGCATGGCGTTCCGCGTCCCGACGTCCGACGTGTCGGTGGTCGATCTGACCGTGGAGCTGAACAAGCCTGCGACTTATAAGGAAATCTGCGCGGCGATGAAGGCCGCTTCCGAAGGCGTAATGAAGGGCGTGCTGGGCTACACAGAGGATAAAGTGGTCGCCACTGACTTCCGCGGCGAAACCTGCACCTCGACCTTCGACGCCGATGCCGGCATCGCGCTGGACGACACCTTCGTCAAAGTCGTGTCCTGGTACGACAACGAATGGGGTTACTCCTGCAAGGTTCTGGAGATGGTCCGCGTCATGTCCAAGTAAGCAGTCGCCACCCCGTGGCGGTTCGCAATTAGCCGTTTAACCCGCCCCCGCCGTCTCGCGCCTTGCGCCCGCCGGACGGGGGTTTTGTTTGGAGAGCGATAAGAACATGAATTTCAAACGCATGACCGATCTGGACCTGGCCGGCAAGCGGGTCTTCATCCGCGCCGATCTCAATGTGCCGGTCAAAAACGGCAAAGTCACTTCCGACGCCCGCATCACCGCCTCGATGCCGACCGTCGAATTTGCGCTGAAGGCCGGGGCCAAGGTGATGGTCACTTCTCACCTGGGTCGTCCTACTGAGGGCGAATTTTCCGAAGAAAACTCGCTGCAACCGGTTGCTGACGTGATGAGCGCCAAGCTGGGCCAGCCGGTGCGGGTGATCCGCGACTGGGTCAATGGTGGATTTGAAGTCGCGAATGGCGAAGTGGTGCTGCTGGAAAATTGCCGCATCAACAAAGGCGAGAAAAAGAACAACGACGAGACGGCCAAGAAATACGCCGCCCTGTGCGATGTGTTTGTCATGGACGCTTTCGGCACCGCTCATCGCGCCGAAGCTTCGACCCACGGCGTCGCTAAATACGCCCCGGTGGCCTGCGCCGGCATCCTGCTCACCGAGGAACTGGATGCGCTGACCAAGGCGCTGGCCAAGCCGGCCCGGCCCATGGTCGCCATTGTCGGCGGCTCCAAGGTTTCGACCAAGCTGACCGTACTGGAAAGCCTGTCCGAGAAAGTCGATCAGATGGTGGTTGGCGGCGGCATCGCCAACACCTTCCTTAAGGCAGTAGGGAAGAATGTTGGCAAATCGCTGTGCGAAGATGATCTGGTGCCGACGGCCCAAGCCCTGATCGAAAAGATGACCGCCCGCGGCGCGACCATTCCAATTGCGGTCGATGTAGTCTGCGGCAAAAAATTCGACGCCGCCGAACCTGCTGTGCAAAAAGACGCCAGTACGGTCAGCGACGACGACATGATTTTCGACATTGGCCCAAAGAGCGCTCAGGAACTGGCCGACATCATCATGAAGGCGGGCACCGTGGTCTGGAATGGCCCGGTCGGAGTGTTCGAGTTCGACCAGTTTGGCGAAGGCACCAAGACCGTGGCGATGGCGATCGCCAACACCAATGCCTTCACCCTGGCCGGCGGCGGCGACACCATCGCCGCAATTCAGAAGTACGACATTTACGACAAGGTGTCCTACATCTCCACCGCGGGCGGCGCGTTCCTGGAGTTCCTGGAAGGCAAGGTGCTGCCCGCTGTCGAAATCCTGGAAACGCGGGCTAACGGCTAACCGCCAGCGGCTGATCAACCATAGCGGCGGCCTGCGGGTCGCCGTTTTTTTGACTCAGGAAACCGCCATCGCCGGGGCTATAATGGCGCTTCACCCGCAACATCCCGCACCGGAGTCCCGCTGTATGAGCCAATCCCTCGCCGAATTACGTCAGGAATATGCGCTGGGCGCTTTAAACCAGACCGATGTCGATCCTGATCCGGTTCGCCAGTTTCAGCGCTGGCTTCAGGAAGCGATTACTGCGCAGCTGCCCGAACCCAACGCTATGACACTGGCGACCGCCGACCGGACCGGACGGCCTTTTGCCCGGGCCGTGCTGCTCAAGGATTGCGCCGCGGGCAGTTTTGTTTTTTATACCAACTACCGCAGCGACAAGGGCCGGCAACTGGCTGAAAACCCGCATGCCGCGCTGCTGTTTCTGTGGCTGGAGCTGGAGCGGCAGGTGCGAATTGAGGGCGTGGTTGAGAAAGTGTCCCCGGCGGAATCCGAAGCCTATTTCCGCACCCGTCCCCGCGAAAATCGGCTGGGGGCGCTGGCTTCGCGGCAAAGTCAGGTGGTGGTCAGCCGCGAGATTCTGGACCAGCGCTTTGCCCAGGTGGCCGAACAATACCCCGACGACAACATCCCGATGCCGAATCAGTGGGGGGGCTACCGGCTGAAACCGGATTTGCTCGAATTCTGGCAGGGTCGGCATGGCCGGATGCACGACCGGTTACGGTATCGGTGGCAAAAAGGCGGTGGCTGGATTCTGGAACGGTTGGAGCCATAGTCCGCTCGCTGCGCGACAATACAAACTCGAAAAGGTTGCGGGATTAACCGCAGTCGGTATAATGCGCGGCGTCGCCAAGGCGCACCGAATAGCAACAAGAAGGCGGCTTTTGCCTCACCCAGGCTTTCTCGTTAAAACAGGGCAAACACCCGGAATCCACAATCGAATACAGCAAAAAAGACCGGACATAACGCCCGGTCAATAACCACCAAAGGAGGATTGCGCGACGGATTCGGAAAGGGTCAAAAACCTGCCGCACATCGCCAATTTTAGGATTCCGGTTTAGAGCAAACACCCTAATTGCTTGCCCTTGATCTCAACACGATAACCGATCCCTTGTGGATCGGTTTTCTTTATCTGGATTCAGCACATCGCAGAGTCGCGCCCGAAAAACAGCGCTGGCAATGTCGGAGAAACGCCATGCTGATGACGATTGCGAAATTTGTGGCCCGTTCTGAAACCAGGGCGGAACTGCTGGGGTTGGCGCAGGAACTGGCTGAGCGATCGCGTGCTGAGGCCGGTTGTCTGGAGTACGGATGCTATCAGGACATTACCGGCGATGATACATTGCTGATCGTCGGCTATTGGGCGGATCGGCAGGCGCTGGAACAGCATTGCGAAAGCGCCTACTTTCAGGAACTGGTAAGTCGCTTCACTACGTTAGTGGTGGATGCACCACCTTCGGTCAGCCTCTACGAGGTGGTAGAGATTGACCGCCTCTAACGCCGAACCGTCCCGGACGGCGGCGCTCTGGATGAGCGAAAACTGGAATAATGAAGACGCTAACCCGCGACATTACCGGCGCCTGGATGAGCGCTCAGACTGCCGGTGCTAACCGTTCCGTCAAATACCGCTCGCAACCTTTTAACGTGGACAGCTTCGGATAGTCAAAATCGAAGATCGTCACGTTTAGCTCTTTTTCCAGACTCATCATCAGCCGCAAAAAGTCAATTGAATCCAGCTCAATCTGATCATGAAAGCTGATATCAGGAGCGATGTTCTGGATATCGGCGTTGGGGACAACATCGTTCAGAGTGCGCAGAATCGTTTCGCGAATCTGCTTGTGGTTTGTGGTGTTCATGGCTGTTTCCTTCTCGCGGGTATCAGAAGCTCAAATCGGCTTGTGGCTGATGAAATCGGCATGTTGCGCCGCAACAATGAGTGTCGCATTGCCTTTTTGAAAAAGCAAGCAGTCTCGTAAGGTATGTCGCGATCAAATCAAGCAAATTTTCGGCCAGACTGCGACGATAAT
>JAJHPN010000164.1 GCA_020890855.1 Candidatus Contendibacter sp.
GGTTCTGCAACCCGCGCTCGGCCCAACTCCAGCAGGCCGAGCGCCTCTTCAACCGCTTCCCGCAGTTCCGCCGGCGCAGTGGCCGGATCCAGTTCGCTGCGGCGCTCAAAAGCCGCCTCGATCAGTCGTGACAATTCACTCATTGGCAATCTCCTCGGGGGTGGATGGTAAGTCGGGACCGGACAGGCTTGGGTGCAGCAGCAAAAAACCGTCATAATAAGAGGGGATAAAGGCAGGGAACTTTAACACTAACACTCAATATCCCTGAACCGCAGCTTGCACACGATCAGAACGTATAACAACGAGGATCAACCGGCATGTCCAAGAAATCTACAGTAGATGAAAAAAAACGGGTCAGCGCCGAACCCGCTCCGGCGGTAGCCAAAGCGGCGATTCATCAGGAAAAGCCGGCAGTCGTCGCCCCGGCCGCGAAACCAGCCGCCGCCACGGAACCCGCCCCAGCAAAACCGGCATTGGCTGAACCGCCCGCCCCGGAACCGGCAGTCGAACCGGCAACCCCCGCACGGGCGGTCGATGGCCGCCAGCGAGTGATCATCGAAGGCGTCACCCCGGAACTGGATGGCGGCCGGTTCGCGGTCAAGCGCACCGTGGGCGACACCGTCACGGTTGAAGCGGACGTCTTCACCGATGGCCACGATGCGCTGTCCTGCCTCCTGCAATACCGCAAGGCCGGCGAAACCGTCTGGCGGGAAACGCCGATGCGGGTGCTGGTCAACGACCGCTGGCGCGGCGAGTTTCAGGTGCAGGAACTGGGCCGCTACGAATACACGATTCTGGCCTGGGTGGACGCTTTCAACTCGTGGCGGCATGACCTGAGCCGCTGGGTGCAGGCTGAAGATATCGCCATCGCCTTGCGGGTGGGCGAACAACTGGTGAGCAAGGCCGCCTCCCGCGCTGCCGGCGAAGATGCCCGCTGGCTGACCCAACGCGCAGGTGAACTGACCAGTTCGCGTGATCTGGAGTACCGCCGGCAACTGGGGCTGGACGAGCATCTGGCCGACCTGATGGCGCGCTATGCCGACCGGACCTTGGCGCTCGGTTATGGCAAGGAACTGGCGATGATCGTCGATGACGAACGCGCCCGGTTCAGCAGTTGGTACGAGCTGTTTCCACGGTCGTGCAGTTCGGTTCCCGGCAAGCACGGCACGTTCAAGGACTGCGAAACCTGGCTGCCGCGCATTGCCGCGATGGGGTTTGATGTGCTGTATTTCCCACCGATTCATCCGGTCGGCCGGGTCAATCGCAAGGGCAAAAATAATACGCTCACTCCGGGGCCTGATGACGTCGGCAGTCCATGGGCGATTGGCTCCAGCGAGGGTGGCCACAAGGACATTCTGCCGGCGCTGGGTACGCTGGACGACTTTCGCCGTCTGGTGCAAAAAGCCAAAGAGCACGGCATCGCCATTGCGCTGGACATCGCCCTGCAATGCGCCCCGGATCATCCCTACGTTCAGCAGCATCCCGACTGGTTCCGCTGGCGGCCCGACGGTACGGTGCAATACGCCGAGAATCCGCCCAAGAAGTATCAGGACATCTACCCGTTCAATTTCGAGACCCCGGACTGGCGAGCCCTGTGGGACGAAATCAAGAGCATCTTTGAGTTTTGGGTTGCCCAGGGCGTGCGGATTTTCCGGGTGGACAATCCCCACACCAAGCCCTTTGCGATGTGGGAATGGCTGATCGCCGAGATCAAACAGACCACGCCCGACGCAATTTTTCTGGCCGAGGCGTTCACCCGGCCCAAGGTCATGCACCGATTGGCCAAGCTCGGCTATAGCCAGTCCTACACCTACTATGCCTGGCGCAACACCAAGGAAGAGCTGACCGAGTATCTGACCGAATTGACCCAGGGGCCGGGGGCTGAGTATTTTCGCCCCAACTTCTGGCCCAATACCCCGGATATTCTGACCGAGGCGCTGCAATTCGGCGGCAAGCCAATGTTTATGAGCCGGCTGATTCTGGCGGCGACGATGACCGCCAATTACGGTATTTATGGCCCGGCTTACGAGCTGATGGAACATGTCGCCGTCAAGCACGGCAGCGAGGAATATCTGGATTCCGAGAAATATCAGGTGCGCCACCGCGATTTTCAGGCACTGGACGGGCCGGGCAGTCTGCGTGATTTCATTGCGCTGGTGAACCGGATCCGCCAGCGTAATCCGGCGCTGCACACTGATCCGAACCTGCGTTTCCATAAAATGGATAACGAGCAGCTAATTTGCTACAGCAAGGCTACCGCTAATCTGGCCAACGTGATTCTGGTTGTGGTGAATCTCGATCCCAATTACACCCAGGCTGGCTGGACTGAGCTGGATTTGAAAGAACTCGGTCTGGACCTCCATCATCCGTTTCAAGTTCACGATCTGTTGAGTGGCGCTCATTACCTCTGGCATGGGCCGCGTAATTATGTGGAACTCAACCCGCACCGGATGCCGGCGCATGTGTTCCGTATCCGCAGCAGCCTGCACACCGAGCAGGATTTCGACACCTTCGATGGCTGAGAAAACCTGCATGGCGCGCAAGCCAAACAAAGGCTGGACTGGCGTAGCAGACCCCCTCTGGTACAAGGACGCCATCATCTATCAACTGCACGTCAAAGCGTTTGGCGACAGCAGCCGGGATGGTTTCGGTGATTTCCGGGGTTTGATCCAGCGGCTGGATTATCTCCAGGATCTGGGAGTGGACACGCTGTGGCTGATGCCCTTTTATCCTTCGCCCTTGCGCGACGATGGCTACGACATTTCCGATTACCGGAACGTCCATCCCGATTATGGCACGCTGGCCGACTTTCGGGCCTTTGTCCGTGCGGCCCATGACCGGGGTCTCAAAATCATCACTGAACTGGTCATCAACCACACTTCCGACCAGCATCCCTGGTTTCAGGCTGCGCGCCGCGCGCCGCGCGGTTCGCCGGAACGGAATTTCTACGTTTGGAGCGACGACGACCAGAAATTCCCGGAAACCCGCATCATCTTCACCGACACCGAAACGTCCAACTGGGCTTGGGACCCGGTAGCCCAGCAATATTACTGGCACCGATTTTTCTCTCACCAGCCGGATTTGAACCACAACAATCCGGCGGTGGTGAAGGCGGTGATCAAGATCATGCGCTTCTGGCTGGATCTGGGCGTGGACGGGCTGCGGTTGGACGCCATTCCCTACCTGTGCGTGCGCGAGGGCGCCGCCAACGAGAATCTGCCCGAAACCCATAAGGTGATCAAACAGATGCGGGCGGTGGTGGATACCCATTACCGCAGCCGAATGTTCCTGGCCGAGGCCAATCAGTGGCCGGAAGACGTGAGCGACTATTTCGGCGATGGCGACGAGTGCCACATGGCCTATCACTTTCCGTTGATGCCGCGCATGTTCATGGCCATCGCCCAAGAAGATCGCCACCCGGTCGTGGATATTCTCGAGCAGACGCCGGGCATTCCCGAGAATTGCCAGTGGGCGATCTTCCTGCGCAACCACGACGAGCTGACCCTGGAGATGGTCACCGACCGGGAACGGGACTACATGTACCGCACCTACGCCGCCGATCCGCGGATGCGGGTCAACGTCGGCATCCGCCGGCGGCTGGCGCCGCTGATGGATAACGATCCGGCCAAGATCAAGCTGATGAACAGCCTGCTGTTGTCGATGCCGGGCACGCCTATCCTCTATTACGGCGACGAGATCGGCATGGGCGACAACATCTATCTCGGCGACCGCAACGGCGTGCGCACTCCGATGCAGTGGAGTCCCGACCGCAACGCCGGCTTCTCCAGCGCCGACCCGCAGCGCTTGTACCTGCCGCCGATCATGGACCCGATCTATGGCTACGAAGCGGTCAATGTCGAAGCGCAGCAACGCGAGCCCGCTTCGCTGCTCAACTGGACGCGGCGGTTGCTGGCGGTGCGCCGATCCTGTCAGGCGTTTGGCCGTGGCCGACTGGAACTGCTGCGCCCCGGCAACCGCAAGATTCTGGTCTATACCCGGAGCTACGCCGACGAGGTCGTGTTGTGCGTCGCCAATCTGTCGCGGGCGGCGCAGCCGGTGGAACTCGACCTCAAACAGTATAAGGGCTTGGTTCCGGTGGAAATGCTCGGCCAGACCGCATTTCCGCCCATCGGTGAATTGCCCTATCTGCTCACGCTGTCCCGGCAAGGATTTTACTGGTTCCGACTGACCAAGGCCGCGCCACCGGTCTGGCATGAGGGCGCGCTGCCAGGTTTGGAATTGCGGGTGTTGGTGCTGTTCCAAGGTTGGAAGAGCTTTTTCGTCGACGAGGTTGAACCGAGTCGGCGGGCAATGGCGGCGGCCCTGCACGAGCGGCTGATTCGACAAATTTTGCCGGATTTTCTTCCGACCCAGCGCTGGTTCGCGGGCAAGGGCGGAAAGATCGAGCGGGTGGAATTCGAGAAATACGCAATCTGGGCCGACCGCAGCGAGTGGTTGCTGGCGCGGGTGCGGGTTTGGCTGGTCGGGCGGTCGGAGCCGCAGGATTACGCCTTACCGTTGGCGCTGGCTTGGGAGGATGACGGTGATGAGAAACTGCGGCCCCTGTGGCCCTACACGCTGGCCAGGGTGAGGTTCAGGGCCCGGACGGGTCTGCTGTACGGCGCTTTTGCCGATGAGCTGTTTTGCCAGACGTTGATCAAAATGATCGCCTGTGGCGTCCGGGTTCCCCTGGGACAGGGTTGGTTGAAATTCTCCGTTACCCCGGCGTTCGCCGCGCTGGCCGGTGATGCGCCGGAAGCGCTGCCGGTCAAGCGGCTAGCGCTGGACAGCAGCAACACCACCCTCGCTATTGGTGAGCGGTTGCTGATGAAAGGCTATCGCCGCTTGCAGCCCGGTATCAGCCCCGAGTTGGAGATGGGCCGGTTTCTCACCGAAATCGCTTTTCCGAATATTGCGCCGCTGGCCGGCGCGCTTGAATATGAGGATGCGGCGGGGGATAGCATCACTCTGGTGTTGTTGCAAGGCTTCGTGGCGAATCAAGGCGATGCTTGGGGTTATACCCAGGATTATCTGAAACGTTTT
>JAJHPN010000252.1 GCA_020890855.1 Candidatus Contendibacter sp.
CGTTCACCGGAGAGGAAGATCAGAATATCGCCCGGTCCACCTTGCCAGACTTCATCCACAGCATCCAGAATGGCCTGCTGTAAATCGCGATCCCGTTCATCTTCATTGGCCGCCAGCAGGGGCCGATGGCGAATTTCGACCGGATACATTCGCCCGGAGACTTCAATGATTGGCGCATCATTAAAATGGCGGGAGAAGCGTTCCGGGTCAATGGTCGCCGAAGTAATAATCAGTTTTAAATCAGGTCGCTTTGGTAAGAGGCGCTTAAGATAACCCAAGAGAAAATCAATGTTGAGACTGCGCTCATGGGCTTCATCGAGAATAATGACTTCGTATTCAGTTAAAGCCCGGTCGCTCTGGGTTTCCGCCAACAAAATCCCGTCGGTCATCAGCTTGATCGCGGTGTCCGGCCCGGTGCGGTCAGCAAAGCGCACCTGATAGCCGACTGCGCCGCCAAGGCCTGTCCCGAGCTCCGTGGCAATGCGTGTCGCCACGGAGCGGGCGGCAATCCGACGCGGCTGAGTATGGCCAATCAATCCCGCCGCACCGAGTCCGAGTGACAAACAGATTTTCGGCAATTGGGTGGTCTTTCCCGAACCGGTTTCGCCACACAGAACCACTACCTGATGATTGCGGAGCGCGGCGGCAATGGCTTCGCGGTGCGTACTGATCGGCAGTTGATCATCGAAGGTCGGAACCGGCAATCGGGCGCGGCGTTGCTGTAAATAAGCAATAGCCTCGTCCACGGCGGCGGTGAGTTCCGCCAGACCGCGATCCACCGGCTTGCCGTCCCGCCACCGTTGGCGCAAGCCGCGCAACCGGTCAATCAGTCGGGCGCGGGCGCGGATCGGGCAGTCCACCAACCGGCTTTGCAAAGCAAAAAACACTTTTTCCACAACAATTTCCAATGGTTTGTTTAGCAAAGGGCAACGGCCATTTGCTGGACAGTCGGGCGGGAGTTGGTGCAACCGCAAATAAAATTTGCTTGCGGAAGGCAAGGGTTTAACGTACTTTCCGGCGCGGGTGAAAGTCTTGAACTTCCCGATACCCAGCGCTGGTTCCCGGTGATGCCGAACCTTGATTCCGCAGATCAGGCGAACCCGGCAAGAAGAAAATTTTAGCTTTGAGGTTTGGCATTAATGCGTATTGGCACTGTGAAGTGGTTTGACGAGGCCAAGGGCTTCGGTTTCATCGCCCCCGAAGATGGCAGCAGCGATGTTTTCGTTCATTACTCGGTGATTGAGGGCAAAGGATTCCGAACCTTGGCGGAGAACCAGAAAGTCGAATTTGACGTCAAGGTCGGTCCCAAGGGTCCGCAAGCCACGATGGTCAAGAAAGCGGCTGAATAATAACAAGCTCCCGTCCATCATCCAGCCAAAGCCCCGTTCGCGGGGCTTTGTCGTTTCAACCGGCATAACGCCAAGCCAAACTGTCAGGCTTGGTTATAATGTCCCGCCCGTTTCAGACCCACAGAACTCAATCGTGATCGAAAAACTTCGGAATATCGCTATTATCGCCCATGTGGATCATGGCAAGACCACGCTGGTAGACAAACTGCTGCAACAGTCCGGCACCCTGAGTGCGCGGGGAACGCCTGCTGAACGGGTGATGGATTCCAACGCCCTGGAGCGAGAGCGCGGCATCACAATCCTCGCCAAAAACACCGCTTTGCACTGGAACGGCTACCATATCAACATCGTTGATACGCCGGGCCACGCCGATTTTGGCGGCGAGGTGGAGCGGGTGCTGTCGATGGTCGATTCGGTCCTGCTGCTGGTGGACGCGGTGGACGGCCCGATGCCGCAAACCCGCTTTGTCACCCAGAAAGCCTTTGCCATGGGCTTTCGGCCGATTGTGGTCATCAACAAGGTGGACCGGCCCGGCGCCCGTCCGCAATGGGTGCTGGATCGCACCTTCGATCTGTTTGACCGGCTGGGCGCGACCGAGGAGCAGCTTGATTTTCCGGTCATTTACGCCTCGGCGCTGCACGGCTATGCCGGGCTGGACGACAGCGTGCGTTCCGGCGACATGACCCCGCTGTTTGAAACCATTATCCAGCAGGTCAAGTCGCCGGACGTTGATCCCGATGGCCCGTTCCAGTTGCAGGTCAGTTCGCTGGACTACAACAGCTATGTCGGGGTGATCGGCATTGGCCGAATCCGCCGGGGCAAGGTTAAAACCAACACGCCGGTGATTATTCTCGACCATGAGGGTAACCGTCGCACTGGCCGGATGTTGCAGATTCTTGGTTTTCAGGGTCTGGAGCGAATCGAATTCCCCGAAGCCGCTGCGGGTGACATCATCGCTTTCACCGGCATTGACCGGCTGGGCATTTCCGACGTGATCTGCGATCCCGGTGCAGTCGAGCCGTTGCCGCCGCTCAAGGTCGACGAACCGACCATGAGCATGACCTTTCAGGTCAACGCCTCGCCCTTCGCCGGGCGCGAGGGCAAGTACGTCACCAGCCGCCAGGTGCGCGAGCGGCTATTCCGGGAAATCATCCACAACGTGGCGCTGCGGATTGAAGAGGGCGACGATCCCGACAAGTTCAAGGTGTCCGGGCGTGGTGAGCTGCATCTGTCCATCCTGATCGAGAATATGCGCCGCGAAGGTTATGAACTGGCCGTGTCCCGGCCGGAAGTGATCGTGCGGGAAGTGAACGGCGAGTGGGAAGAGCCTTACGAGCAACTCACCGTGGATGTGGAGGAGCAGCATCAGGGACCGGTGATGGAAAAACTCGGCGAGCGGCGCGGCGAATTGCTGGACATGCAGCCCGATGGCAAGGGCCGGGTGCGGCTGGATTACCTGATCCCGGCACGGGGCCTGATCGGTTTCCAGACCGAGTTTTTGACGACCACCTCCGGCACCGGGCTGATTTACCACGTCTTTGACCGTTATGGCCCGATGAAGAAGGGCGCGATTGGGTCGCGGCTGAATGGCGTTCTGATCGCCAATGGGGCGGGCAAGGCGCTGGGTTATGCGCTATTCAACCTGCAGGAACGAGGGCGGATGATGGTCGGCCCCGGCGATGAGGTGTACGAGGGGATGATCGTCGGCATTCACGCCCGCGCCAATGATCTGGTGGTCAACCCGCTCAAGGCCAAGCAGCTGACCAACATCCGCGCTGCCGGTTCTGACGAGAATATCCTGCTGACCCCGCCAGTGCGGCTGAGCCTGGAGCAGGCGCTGGAATTCATCGATGACGATGAACTGGTCGAGGTCACGCCCAAAGCAATCCGGCTGCGGAAAAAGCTGCTGCTGGAGCAGGATCGCAAACGGGCCTCACGGCGCGAGGGCGGTTGAACCACTCTTTTTTCGCGCCATTTCACTTCCACTATCAAAAATCTTTTCTATAGTGGTTAGGGCTGTTAACCACGCCACTCTGGCGTCCATCCCGGATCGGGCCAGTCACTGTCCGGAAAATTCACTAAAAGAGGTTAAACGTATGGCAGAACAAAAACTTGGCAACCCAGCAGTAGTCGGCTTGGCCGGTTTCGGCCTGACTACGCTGGTTTTGCAATTCCACAATGTTGGCTGGATGCCTAGCATCGGGCCGGTGGTCTGGCTGGGTCTGATCTTTGGCGGCTTGGCGCAGCTGATCGCCGGCTTGCAGGAAATGAAGACCGGCAACAACTTCGGCTACTGCGCCTTTACCTCTTACGGCGCATTCTGGATTGCCCTGTGCTTCCTGTTGCTGGGCAACAAATATGATCTATTCAAGGCCGGCACCGAGGATGTGGGCTGGTTTCTGGTGGCCTGGACCCTGTTCACCGCGATCCTGTGGGTCGGCTCGCTGCGGATTCATGGCGCGATGGCCTTCACCTTCACTACCTTGCTGATCGGTTTCATCCTGCTGGATCTGGCCCATTTCGGCTATCCCGGCTTGACCGTGGTGGCCGGCTATGAGCTGATGGTCTGCGCCCTGGCGGCCTGGTACATGATGGCTCGCGTCATCCTGAACGAGATCTACGGCAAGGAATTGTTGCCGGCCGGCAAACCCTGGGTGTCCTGAACCGACCTCGCCACCAAAATTCTGGAGGATGTCAATATGAAAACAACGCTTGGTTTTGCCAGTCTGGCCTTGCTGCTGGGTACGACCCCGGTCCTGGCCGCCGATTCTAACGCCGCCACCCCCGAAGAAGTGGTGACCAAGGTCAATGAGGCGGTTCAGTACCTGAACGACAAGGGTCTGGCTGGTTTCGTGGACTTTAATAACAACAAGGACGCCCGCTGGGTCTGGAAAGACAGCTATGTGTTCGTCTATAGCTGCCGCGACAATGTGATGCTTGGTCATCCGCTACGGCCCGACATGGTCGGCAAGCCGGTCCTGCAAATGAAGGATGACAAGGACAAGCTGCTGTTTAAGGAAATGTGTAAGGAAGGCGCTAAAACAGATGGCGGTTGGGTGGAGTACTGGTGGCCGAAACCGGGCGAAGCCAAAGCCTCGCGCAAGATTTCCTATGTGCATAGCGCCGAGGTTTCCTTCAAACCGGACATCCAGGTCGGCGCCGGGATCTACGACGACAAGATGAGCGTCGAGGAACTGAACAAGCTGGCTGTGCAGGGCAAGCAACTGAAGAAAGACGCGCCCTAAACGGGCTGGTCTTTACCGCAGGTTTCCCCCGCGGCAAGGGCGGGGGAATTGGTTTCACCGCGTTGTCAAAGCAGTACGGGCCAGGCTGAATAGCGCCGCCCGCTTCACCGCACTCGCACCCGCGCTATCCGCCGCTTGCCGACCTGATAGACATGATCAGCGCCGGCGGCCAGTTCCAGATCACGACTCTCCACCCGTTCGCCATCGATCCGCACTGCGCCTTGCTGAATCAGCCGAAAGGCTTCGGAGGTGCTGGCCGCCAGTCCGGCTTCTTTCAGCAGATTGGCGATGGGCAACCGGCCCTCGCGGGATTGCACCTCTGCTTCCGGCACTTCATCGGGTAATGCGCCTTTCTGGAACCGCTCGATAAACGCCGCCTGCGCCTGTTGCCCGGCTTCGACGCT
>JAJHPN010000110.1 GCA_020890855.1 Candidatus Contendibacter sp.
ACCCCAGCGGCGGCGGGGATCACGCAACAACAAGCCCCGACACACGGTTCGCCAGGGCTCGGCGACACCCTCCAGCGGGACCGGGCGCACCATCAACTGATAGAGAATCACCATCCCGGACAGGCCGGCAAAGGGATGTTTCCCGGTCAATGCCTCGACCAGCATCATGCCCAAGGACCAGTAATCGGTGGTCGGTCCGATCAGGCCTGTCGCCGCCTCCGGCGCTTCGTACTGGGCGGTGCGGTTGGCGATCGCGAAAGACAGGGCAGCGTCCGCCCGCACGGCGCCGCCAAAGTCGGTCAAGGCCAGTTGCAGGGGTTGCTGGCAACGGATCAGCACGTTTTCCGGCTTCAAATTGCGGTGCAGAAGGTGGCGTTCATGCAATTCCGCCAGCGCCGCGTTGAGTTCAATCAGCACTTCCCGGACCTGCGCTTCACTCAGCGGCCCCTGCGCCAGCCAATCCCGTAGCGAGCCGTACTGGACGTATTCCAGCAGTTCGTAGCCAATACCTTCCGTGTCGCCATATTCCAGTCGCCGCACGACATGACGGGACGCCGGGCTGCTCAACTGCGGCAACGCCGCGCTGCGGGGCGGAATGCCGGAGCGGTAGAGTTTGGCGACTGCCCGTTGCCCCGGTTCCGCCAGCGCTTCGACGACCAGCACATCGGCCTCTGCGCCCTGGTTCGGCAAATACCGCAACACCCGATACCGATTCGCCAAGGCCGCAGGAAGATTCCGCAACCGGGACCGCGCCGCGGAAGCAACCTCAGTCGGTGGCTGAACAAGCGGCGACGGGGACACGGCAAAATCATCGCTATCTTTGTTTTTCAATAAGTTATACTCAGTCAACCAGCCGCAGACCCGGTGGCATGGTCTCACCAAACACCCGTCCGGCGTCGGCCTCATCCAATTCCACTACCTCCATCACCATGCGCAGCCACGAAGCCGGCGCTTTGGCGATCCGCAACCGCTGCAACACCCGCGCCCGTAAATTCTCATTCACATCCCGCTCGCGGTCGCCACTGGCCCGCGCCAGCAAGGTAGCCGCAAACGCCGCGGGCGCCACCGCTTTCCAGTCCAGTTCCAGCACCCGTTCCAGCCAGATGGCCGCCGCCGCCGTTGGCGCCACATCGTGGGCGCTGCCATAAACCGGGATCCGCGTCCCCAGCCGCCCGACCGCCCACCATAATTGCGGCGATGCGCCCTTGCGGGCCAACCGCGCCAGCAGCAATTCACCGAGTTCGGTCTTACGCGCGGCTGGCAGCCGTTCCAGCACCGCCGCCAGCCGGGCCATATCCTCGATGCCCGGCTTGTCCTTGGCCGACTTGGCGGTCAGTGGCCGCAAGTTCGCCAGCAAATCCTCGCCGAGCCGGGCCTGCGCCGTCGCATCAAGGCCACCGGCGATCCGCCGCCACAAGGTCCACCATTCCGCCCAGTTCTGGGCGTCCTGCGGGTAGTGCAGACCTTGTTCATACAGCGTCCACACTTGTCCGGCCCGCCACTCATCCAGCGGATAGCCGAAACCGGGCCGCAAACAGTAGCCAGCCAGGCTGAACCACAGCCGCTCGTGATCCGCCGAGCGCCGGCGGCGGCGAACGCCTTGCCACAGCATCCCGAACAACTCACGCAGCAGCGGCACTTCCCAGCGTTCGCGCTTGCCGAGCAATCGCTCCAAATCACTCCGCAGCATCTTGATGGCTTTTGGATCGACATCCGGGGCGCGGGAACCATAACACCGCTCCAGTCGCAGCGCCGCATCGGGAAAACGCGGATGGAGCCGGGCCAGAGTCGCAGCATCGCCGCCGCGCAGTTGAAAGGCCAACCGCCAGCGCTGGGCTGCATCGTCCACCGCCACACAATCCACCTCAAGGGTTCCCACCTCGGTCAATTGCGCGATCAGTTGCACTGGAACCTCGCCAGCCCCGGCGGCGCTCTCCAGCACCGTAGCAATCGGCGGCAACGGCATGAAATCCTCCGTATCCAAATTCACCACGGCGCCAGGGGGATGCGCCTGATCGCCGGTCGAGGCCAGCAGATGAAATTGCACCGGTTCGCCGATCCGCAGCGAAAAAGTGCGATTCAGGCGGATTTCCCGCCCTTCTTCAGCGCCGCGCGGCAGCAGGCCGATAGCCCGTGGTTTTTGACCACGTTCCCCCGCGACGCGCAACACATAGCCTCGCGCTGACCCGCCGCCGATTTTCAGTCCCTGACCGCGCCGGGCCAGACCATAAGCCACCGCGCCCCGCGCCACCGCCAGATCGGGATCGGGATTGTCCAGCCGGCGCACCGGCGCACCGCGCCAGCCGGCCAGAATCGTCAGCAGCCGGTCAGCCAGCGCCGCGCCGTGAAAGACTCCGCCATTGAGCAGCACCGCATCCGGCATGGCCGGTTGATCCTCGGTCGCCCGCTCACCGAGCGCCTGCCGGGAAGCGGCCGCATGATCGGCCAAAAAGGCCGTCAGATGACGGCTGATCGCCGGATCAGCGGCATAAGGCAGCCCGAATTCAACCACCGCCGCCCGTCGACCTTGGGGTCGTTCGTTCACCGCCACGGCGGGCAGAAAACCATCCACCAGCAGGGTTTGCACTTCATTGCGGCTGAGTTCCGCTGACCGCGCCCCACCGATCAGTCGGGAACCGCCGCCCAGGATCGCGACCGTAGCGCGCTCTGGCGCGTCATTCGCTAATAACCGTTCCTTGGCCGCCCGGCATTGCTGCCAGAGTTGGGAAAGCTCGGCGGTGTTCAAGCGATCGCCGCCCAGCCGCGCCTCAATGGTCCGGGCCAGGCTCAAATCCATGTTATCGCCGCCCAGCATCAGATGATCGCCGACGCCGATCCGGGTCAATTGCGGGCCGGATTGGCTGGTTTCGATCTGAATCAGGGTTAAATCGGTGGTGCCGCCGCCCACGTCGCAGACCAGCAGCAGCCGTGCTTCGCCCAGCGCCGTGGCCAGATCGTCCCGATGCCGCTGTAGCCAGTCGTAGCAGGCGGCTTGCGGTTCTTCCAGCAGGCGCACCTGCGGCAAGCCGGCCAGCCGCGCCGCTTCCAGCGTTAGAGCCCGCGCTGCTTCATCAAACGAGGCCGGCACGGTCAGCACCAGTTCCTGACGTTCGAGCGGCTGGCGGGGAAACTGGGCATTCCAGGCGGCGCGAAGGTGGGCGAGGAAGCTGGCGCTGGCGGCAACCGGCGAGACCTTGGCGATCTCATCAGCGGCGCCCCACGGCAGAATTGGCGCGGTGCGATCGACGCCGGGGTGAGAGAGCCAGCTTTTGGCGCTGGCGACCAGTCGCCCTGGCGTCCGCGATCCCCGCTCCCGCGCCAGTTCGCCGATGATGGCGTTGGCGACTTCGCCAGGATCGACGACCGGCCAGGGCAACCGGGTATCGACCGCCGCCAGTTCGCCGGGCGCCGGGTGATAGCGCACGGACGGTAACAAGCGGCGGGCGGCCACTGCGCCGGGCGCGATCAACTGGTCGATGGAAAACAGGTGGATAGTGGGGGGAGACGCAGCCCTCACCCCCTGCCCTGCTTCCGCTGGCTGGCGAGGGGGGGCTAATTCGCGGAGATCAGCGTAGGCGACGACCGTATGGGTAGTGCCGAGATCGATCCCCACTAGATAGCGGGATGTCGCAGATCGGGTAATGACGCAGTCCTCCGGTTGGCGATGGCCGGTCGAAGCCGGGCGATATATCCCAATCCTACCTCAGACAATCCAATCAGAAGGTTGTTGAGTAAGGAAAACGCTGGATCTGGGTAGCCGTCAGGGTGTAGCCGGCGTTGGCCAGAGCCGGGTCAGCGCAACGGTGGGCGGATCGTTCGCGCCGGGACTTTTGCTTTTCGTCATTCCCGCATCAGCGAAAATCCAGTTACTCGTTGAAAAGTAATGGATATCCGCCTTCGCGGGTATGACGGAAAAAGGCAGGTCAGCGAAAATTCTTTAAAGTATTGCTGTTGCCGCCAAGCGTCATCTGAATGACCTGCCAGTTTGTAGATGGCGCGCAGGCAGGCCGTCGAATAACCCGCCCTACCGTGGAGAACGTCATGAACCGAAACCTGTTGTCCTGCTGCGCTCTTGGCGCCAGCGTCCTGCTGCTGGCCTGCTCGCCGAATGCCGACCAACCGTCGGCGCCGCAATCGGGTCGATCCGGCGCCGTTCATTCGTCCGCCGTCACTCCGCAACGTGAAGAAGCCGCCCGGATGCAATCCGCCAAGCCAGCGGAAGCGCTGCCGCTTGCCCCCCCGCCGCCGTCTTCTGCGCCAGTATTGGACAGCGCCCGAGTCAACCGAGGCGCTGAAGCCAAGTTATCGACGGCCGCATCCTTCCCAGCGCCAGCGGCCCCACTGGATCAAATCCGCGCCGCCAGCGAACCAACCGACCGCGAGCAGTACGCCCATCAGGAAGATCATCCGACCAAACGCGCCGCCGAGCAGCCGGTTTCAACCTTCAGCATCGACGTGGACACCGGCGCTTACGCCAACGTCCGCCGCTTCCTCAATCAGGGCCGGTTGCCGCCGCATGACGCGGTGCGCATCGAAGAATTGGTCAACTATTTCGATTATGACTACCCGTTGCCGGACAGCCGCCAGCCGCCGTTCCGGGTCAGCACCGAACTCGCGCCGACCCCGTGGAACCCGAAAACCCTGTTGCTGGCCGTTGGCGTCAAAGGCTACGACGTCCCCAAAACCCAGCTTCCGCCGGCCAATCTGGTCTTCCTGATTGACGTGTCCGGCTCGATGGAATCGCCCGACAAGATCGGCCTGCTCAAACCGGCGCTGAAACTGCTGACCCGGCAACTGCGGCCCGAAGACAAGGTGGCGATAGCGGTATACGCCGGCGCAGCGGGCGTGGTGCTGGAACCCACCTCCGGCAACCAGAAAGCCCATATTGAAGCGGCGCTGGATCGACTCAGCGCGGGCGGCTCCACCAACGGCGGAGCCGGGATTCAACTCGCCTACAACCTGGCGCGCGAAGGTTTTGTGAAGAATGGCGTCAACC
>JAJHPN010000092.1 GCA_020890855.1 Candidatus Contendibacter sp.
CAGAACAAGCTGGTCTGCGCCGAGTTCTTCATGGAAAAGGTGCTGCCGGAAACGATGGCCCATTTAGCCAAGATTCAGGCCGGGGCCGATGCGCTGATGACCCTGAAAGCCGAGGCGTTCTGAGCGGCGCCGACCATATCGGGTCATAGAACCGGAACACGGGCAGGATGCCCGTGCTACGCCGCCCGCCGCAAGCAGGCCAGACTGTAGGCTAGCGCCTTGCTCATATCCTGTTGCCGCCGCAGATAAAACTGGGCGTGCGAGTCGGGATGCCAACCCACCCGAATCCCCAGAATGTCGGGATGCTCCAGGCGGAATACGTCTTCGTCGGTGTCATCGTCGCCGAAGAAAATGGCGCGGTCAAAGCTCTGTTCCGCCATAAGCCGCAACAAGGCGCTGCCTTTGTTGGTTTCGGCGTTGGGGAACAGGTTAAATACCCTTTTACCACCGCTGATCTGCGGGGCCGGCTGCAAACCGGACAATGCCGCGCTGATCGCGGCCATTGCCTGATCGGGATCGGCGGCATTGCGATAGTGAAGGGTCAAGGTGTACTGCTTGTCCTCGATCCACACTCCTGACAGGTCAACCAGTCCACAGCGCCAACGCCGTGACCAGCCATCGAGGGCAGTAGCCGGTAACGGTGAGGCTTGCAATTGTTCCAGCCAGCCTTTGACCAGACCCTGCGCTTGCTGTAATTCAGGCCGAGTCGGATCGCCCCAATCCAGCCCGTGATTGCCAATCATGAAGTCCACTGCTACCCCGTTGAGCAGGGTTTCCAGCTCGGGGCGATGCCGCCCGGACAGGACCGCTACCGGGACCGACTCGCGCAGGCGGCGCACCAGCGTCTGGATGTTCGCCGCCAGCAGCGCCTCGCGGGGATCATTGGCCAGCGTGGTCAGCGTGCCGTCATAGTCCAGGGCGAACAGCGGGCGCTGACGACACCATTCGCGCAAGGCCGCGATGCCGGTTTTGGAAAAAAAAGGTTGCACGACATGATGTCCCGTAGAGAACAAGAGATTCAGGAGGGTTCTTTCAGCAGCGCCGCATTCGCGCCCAGGCTGGACAGCTTGAGCGCGAAGCGGTTTTTCCGACGCACCGCCGCCGCATCGAGCAACATCCGCCCGGCCCAGCGGAAGATATTAAATTCACTGACATAATTCCGCATGGTGTGCATCCGTTCCCGCTGTTCGCTCTTGGGCATGGCCAGAGCGACATGCAGGGCCTCGGCGCACTGCTCGATATCATAGGGATTTACGATCAGCGCCTCGGTCAGTTCGCGCGAGGCGCCGGCAAACATGCTGACAATCAACACGCCTTGTTCATCATCGCGGGCGGACAGATATTCCTTGGCGACCAGATTCATCCCATCGTGCAGGCTGCTGACCAGACATAGCGCGGCGGCGCGGAAATACTGGAACACATCGACCGGCTCATGGTGTTCGATCTTGAGAATGATCGGCAGGTAACGGCCATCGCCATACTTGATATTGACCTGCTCGGCCATCGCCCGCACCTCGGCGTCAAAGCGCTGATAGGCCGGCAGCGAGGAACGTGACGGCGCGGCGATCTGGACAAAGGAAAACTGGCCTATCCATTCAGGATATTTTTCCAGCAATCGTTCGATCGCGCGGAATCGTTCGACAATGCCCTTGGTGTAATCGAGCCGGTCAACCCCCACCCCGATCAGAACGCCATCAGGGATGTTGTCGCGGGCATGAATCCGCTGGAGGCATTCCGGACCGGGCGGCACATCGACCAGCCAGCGCGGCGGCCATTCAATCGAAATCGGGTAGGGTCGCACCAGGGTGATCTTGCCGTTGTAGGAGATCGATGAAGTCTCACGTTCGATTCGCGATTCCAGAAACCGATCCACCGTATCAATGAAATTGTTGGCGTGATAGCGGGTATGGAAGCCCATGATGGTGCTGCCGAGCAATCCTTCCAGAATCGCTTCCCGCCACGGGCAGATGCCGAAGACTTCCTGATTGGGCCAGGGAATGTGCCAAAAGGTGATGATGGTGGCTTGCGGCAACTGGGCGCGAATCATCTGTGGCAGCAGGGCGAAGTGGTAATCCTGAATCAATACCACCGGGTCGGCGCTCCGCGCATCCCGCACCACCGCATCAGCGAATTTCTGGTTGACCTTGACGTACTCCTCCCAATCCGAGCCCCGGAAAACCGGGCGGGTATGGGCAATATGGCACAACGGCCACAGTCCTTCGTTGGAAAAACCGTAGTAGTAGCCCAATTCCTCGTCCTTGCTCAGCCACACCCGGTGAATCTCATACTGCGGATCATCGGGCGGCACCCGAACCCGGTCGCGTTTATCGACGACCTCACGGTCAGCGGAACCGTTGCCGTGCGCCACCCATACTCCGGAGCAGGCGCGGACAATCGGCTCCATCGCCGTCACCAGCCCGCTGGCCGGAAAATGGACCTGAATTTGGTCGCCGACCCGACTGTGGATATACGGCTGGCGGTTGGACACCACAATGACTTCATCGCCGGACAGTTCGGTAGACAGGATTTCGCGCAGTTTTTGCGGGGTCCAGTGCAGTTGCAAGTCGTCGCGGATGGTGCGGTTATCTTCCAGATCCCGCATCAGGTTCTTGATGTCGCGCAGGATCGGTTGAAATTCCTGGTGCTGGGGCGCAACCAAGCCATCGGCAGTGCTGGGCTTGCGCACCTCGTTGAGCAGGGTCCGCATCGAATTCATCCATTCCTTGCGGCTCCAGCGGGCGACGAGCACCGCAACCAGTGAGGTCACTACGCCAATAATCAAAATTAGCGCAATCAGATAATTACGAGTGTCGTCGCTGCGCCGCTCGGCCACGCTCAGATCATGGACGATGATCAACCGGCCCAACTCAACCGCGACGGATGACGCGCCTTCTGCCTCGACCGACAGCGCGACCAAGGGAGCGGCAGTAATGCTGAAGCGGCCACCCTTGAGCGTCCTGGTCATCAACGGCAACGGCGTATTGGCTGGGGTTTGAGGGTCAATGGGGATATCCTGACAGGCCAGATCCGCCGGGAACAGGACGGTTTTGAACTCTAATACATTGCTGGCATCGCAATAGCCCATGGCCAAGATGCGTTCATCTTGGGCGACCTTGTCCAGCAGCGCCTGGATCTTGCTTTTCCGCTCGCGGCCCTTCGTTAGCAGCAAGGGCTGCAAACTTTCCTGAAGGGTATTAGTCACCAGTTGGCTACGCAGTTCCAAATCCTTGATAAACCAGCGCTGGGTCACCAAATCCATCACCGGAACCATCATTGCGCCAATGATCCCTAACACGATGATCAGGGGAATGACAAATTTAAGAATCAGTTTCATTTTGGCTCCCGTAAGTCATAAAGTTGGCGCCATTTTTAGAGCTTTTCTTAACGGAATACATCAAACGGTCAGCCATTGCAATTATCCTGTCAATAGTCGGAATATTTTCAATACAGGTTAAAACTCCAAAACTAAAAGTTACCGGCCAGTCATTTTTATCCATGATGCTCATCAGATGATTTTGAATTTTAGCGATCACAATCTGTGCTGAGGCTTGATGGGTAACCGGTAACAGCAAAACAAACTCATCGCCGCCCACTCTAGCGACAATATCGCTATCACGCAAATTTTCCCTAATAGCATCGACCACTGCACAGAGCAGCTTATTACCGGCGTCATGACCTCGCGTATCGTTGATCGCCTTAAAATTATCGACATCAATATAGGCCAGGCTCAGGGCGTATCCATAGCGAATAGCCCGACTAATCTCGATTTCGCCAATCTCACGGAAGGCCCGCAAATTGAGGCTTTTTGTGATAGGATCTTCGCGAGACAGATCATGTTTTTCCAAGAGAAGGATTTTCAATGTCCTCAACAGGAATACGATAATTATCAGCAAGATAAATCGCGATAGATAATTCCAGGCATAGATCAAGAGATTAGGGTGAATACGGTTTAAAAAATAATCGACCGCGAGCCAAGTAACCGCACTGAATAGCGAGATGGCAATTGCAGTATTTTTATTGGAAAACCACGCAGTAATAGCGACCGGAAACAGGTAAAACAGTGCGAAGGTAATTTGAGATCCTGTTATATAATCAACAATACTAATCCCCGCAACGCTCAGAAACGCTATGAACACCAAGACCCAATATTGCCTGTTACACATTGTTTGTAGAAAAATTTGTGAATTCACCGACTAGCTCTCCGTAAGTTTGATGTGATACTCACGAAGGGAGGAGACGCTTTTCGCAAGGCTCATCCCCCATTCAGAATCTCCACTATCAACGACATCCGAGCACTCTGCGACCGTCAAATATCCCTGAAGGAAAAATCGCCACATATCCCTACGCTATCATCGGCAACTGTCAGGTTAGCGCCTTGGTCAGTGAGCGAACCAGCATTGACTGGTACTGTGCGCCGCGCCCCGATTCTGAACCTCTATTCGGTAAATTGCTTGACCCGAAAGGCGGCAGTTTCGCTATTGCCCCGTCCCGTAACAGCCATGTCATCCAACGCTATATTGAGAATACCAACGTCCTGGAGACCCGGTTCACCGACGTCGCGGGTAATGGCTTCACCGTGATCGACTTTGCCCCCTGTTTTGAGCAGTACAGGTGGATGTACCGGCCCACCATGCTGATCCGCATCGTCCATCTGCTTAATGGCGCACCGCAGTTGATCGCTTCCTGTCAGCCGGTGCGCGGTTGGAGCAAGCAACTGCTTAAACCCCAACGCGGCAACAGCCATCTCGATTTTCCCGGACTGAGCGATGAACTGCGCCTGACCACCACTATGCCGTTGACCTATTTGCTGGACGGCGCGCCGGTGGTCGTCACCCAGCCGATTTATTTCGCCTTCACCTGGGGGATTCCGGTGCAGGACGATCTGCCTTCCGTCTGCGAATCGTTTCTACAAAAGACCATCCAGCACTGGCGCGACTGGGTCAAACACTGCTCGATTCC
>JAJHPN010000147.1 GCA_020890855.1 Candidatus Contendibacter sp.
CGCTGGCGACCTTGAAGGACTTTTTTCAATGGCTCAGCGACTGCAACGCGCGCTTGGCAGAAATGGATCGTCGTCTACTGCTGGCTATCGACGAATACGAAAATCTGGATCGCAAATTGGGCGAAGGAATTTTCAGCGAGGATCTGCTGGCCACGATGCGCGAATCCATCCAAACGCACCGACAGGTGACTTGGGTTTTTGCCGGCAGCCACGCCATCGTCGAATTGACGCACGCGCCCTGGTCGTCCTATCTGGTGAGCGCCCGAACCTTGGAAGTGCCGCCCTTTACCGAAGCCGAAACCCGTCGCCTGTTGACCGAACCGTTGCGTTATTCATCGCTGTGGCGGGACGACGACTCGAAACGTCCTCGGTTCAGCCCGGATTTCTGGGGCGACAATGGGATCGAACGCATCCACACCGAAGCCGGCGGCTGGCCGCATCTGGTGCAACTGCTGGCCGAAACCGTCGTGGATCTCTGCAACGACCAGGGATTGTCCCGCGCGGATCAAACGCTGCTGGAGCAGGCCATCGCTAAAGCCGTCGTGGCGGGAGACACAGTACTGCGGCAACTGATGCAGCCAGAAGACGCTGCGCCGGGCGAATGGGAGTATTTACGTCGCTTCCGCAGCCGCGATATTCAACCGCCGCCGGATGACGAAGCGGTTTATCAAGCTTTGCGCCACCGCTTGCTGGTCGTGGAGGAAGGGGGGCAATGGCGCTTGCGGGTACCGCTGATGCAACGCTGGTTGCGGGAACGGGGATGAATCTCCAGAAAGCGCCTTGCAACATTTGAGAGGCTGTTTAGAAATTCTACTTTTCGTTTAATTTTAAAACTCTTGCACGAACATAACCCAAGAAGCGGAAGAAGCGTTATCAGAGCACCCGCGTAATCAAAAGTGGGTTCAGGGAGGCCGGATCAAGAGGGATGTCGCCTTCCGACTCCTTGGCCGTCAGCACTGCCTCCTCGAAGGTTCGCTCCTCGGCGGGGCGGCCTTTTTCACAGTCGTAGGCATAGTTGCCAGCAGGCATGGGGCGTCGGGGAAGTAGACCGCACGTCAGGTGCGGGTGTTCGCTGTTGACTGATCAACAGTATTGATCTGTGGAAAACAGACGCCAAATGGCAATGCGGCCCTGCCGCGAGATTGCCGAACGGTCTGTAGCCGGCGCTGGCGCGACCGGCGACTGACCACTTTCGACGAAGGCTGAAATACCCGGCTTCAGTCATCGCCATAAAAAAAGCCCCGCCGGAGCGGGGCTTTTTCATGCGTCAGGCCGTGCGGGACGTGCTTACATCATGTCGCCCATGCCGCCCATGCCGCCCATGCCGCCACCCATGCCACCCATACCGCCGCCCGACTCCTTCTTGGGCAGTTCAGCGATCATCGCCTCGGTGGTGATCAGCAGCGCCGCAACCGAGGCTGCGTTCTGCAAGGCGTAACGGGTGACTTTGGTCGGGTCCAGGACGCCCATTTCAACCATGTCGCCGTACTCGCCGGTCGCCGCGTTATAACCGAAGTTGCCCGAACCCTCGGCAATCCGGTTCATCACCACCGACGGCTCTTCGCCGGCATTGGCGACAATCTGGCGCAACGGCTCTTCCATCGCACACAGGGCAATCGCAATGCCCCGGTCCTGATCGGGGTTGCCGCTCTTCAGGTCCTTGATCGCTTGCAGCGCCCGAATCAGCGCCACGCCGCCGCCCGGCACCACGCCTTCCTCAACCGCCGCACGGGTGGCGTGCAGGGCGTCTTCGACGCGGGCCTTCTTTTCCTTCATTTCGATTTCGGTCGCCGCGCCGACCTTGATGACCGCGACGCCGCCGGCCAGCTTGGCCACCCGCTCCTGCAACTTCTCCTTGTCGTAATCGGAGGTGGCTTCCTCGATCTGGCGACGAATCTGCTCGACCCGGCCCTGAATCTCTTCCGTCTTGCCAGAACCATCAATAATCGTGGTGTTTTCCTTGGCGATCACGATCTTGCGGGCGGTGCCCAGATCGGCCAGGGTGGTCTTCTCCAGGCTCAGACCGACTTCGTCAGAGATCACCTGGCCGCCGGTCAGAATGGCGATGTCCTGCAACATGGCCTTGCGCCGGTCGCCGAAGCCGGGGGCTTTGACCGCCGCGACCTTGACGATGCCGCGAATAGTGTTGACCACCAGAGTCGCCAGCGCCTCGCCTTCAACATCTTCGGCGACGATCAGCAACGGCTTGCTGGCCTTGGCGACGCCTTCCAGCACCGGGAGCAAGTCGCGAACATTGGAAATTTTCTTGTCGTACAGCAGCACATACGGGGCTTCCAGCTCCGCGCTCATGTTCTGCTGGTTGTTGATGAAGTAGGGCGAAATGTAGCCGCGATCAAACTGCATCCCTTCCACGACATCCAGTTCGTTGTCCAGGCTCTTGCCTTCTTCAACAGTGATCACGCCTTCCTTGCCGACCTTCTTCATCGCATCGGCGATGATCCGGCCAATGTGCTCGTCGGCGTTGGCGGAAATGGTGCCGACCTGGGCAATCGCCTTGTCATCGGTGCAGGGCTTGGAGAGCTTCTTCAATTCTTCGACGGTGGCGGTGACCGCCTTGTCGATGCCGCGCTTGAGGTCCATCGGGTTCATGCCGGCGGCGATGGCTTTCATGCCCTCGCGGACAATGGCCTGGGCCAGCACGGTGGCGGTGGTGGTGCCGTCGCCGGCCACGTCCGAGGTCTTGGACGCGACTTCCTTGACCATCTGCGCGCCCATATTCTCGAATTTGTCTTCCAGTTCGATTTCCTTGGCGACCGAAACGCCGTCCTTGGTTACGGTGGGCGCGCCGAACGACTTGTCCAGCAGGACATTGCGGCCCCGCGGGCCGAGCGTCACCTTGACGGCGTTAGCGAGCACATTGATACCGCGCACCATGCGCGAACGGGCGTCATCACCGAACTTGACATCTTTTGCAGCCATTGGGTCATTCCTCTAAATCGGGGTGAAAGGCAGGGAAGTGCAGGACTGGAGTGGAACCGGCGCGGCTTAGTCGATGATCGCCATGATCTCGTCTTCACGCATGACGATCAGTTCATCGCCATCCACCTTCACTTCGCTGCCTGAATATTTGCCGAACAGCACTTGATCGCCAACCTTGACATCCAGAGGCCGCACATCGCCATTGTCCAGCAGCTTGCCGCGTCCTACCGCTTTTACGGTGCCACGCGAGGGTTTCTCGGCGGCAGCGCCGGGCAGGACAATACCACCTGGGCTTTTGGTCTCTTCTTCAACGCGCTTGACCAGCACGCGATCATGCAGGGGGCGAATACTCATCGGTAAAATCTCCTTAAAGTGAATAAGTTAGGTTCGTTGACCTGAGGTTGGCGCTTGCTGTGTTAGCACTCGCCGTTAGTGAGTGCTAATCATAGTCAGCGGAAACACCCTGTCAAGGGCTGACCACGAAGTAGGGGGCGATGGTGAAATTTCAAGGGGACGGCGTGAAGAAAAATGGCGAGGCGGGGTCTATGGTATGCCGCGACCGCACGGTCGGAACTCGCTCCATCTCACCCACTGCAAGAAGAGGAATCGGTCATGGAGAGTCAAGCGCTGGTGGTGTATTGCACCTGTCCGGATCAGGTGGTGGCCGAGCGGATTGCCGAAGCCGTGGTTGATGAACGACTGGCGGCTTGCGTCAACCTCATTCCGGGCCTCACCTCGATTTACCGCTGGGAAGGTCAGATGCAGCACGATGTCGAGCTGTTGTTGATCATCAAGACCCGCAGTGCGGTCTACCCGCAGCTTGAAGCCCGGCTCCGTGAACTGCATCCCTATCAGGTTCCTGAAATCATCGCTCTGCCGATTCAAGCCGGATCGGCGGCTTATCTGAACTGGATTGCTGGCAATACGGGAATTTCGCAATGAAGCGTTATGGACAAGCATGGTTCTGGCTGTTGCTGCTGCTGGCGGCGGGACCAGCGACGGCCGGACTGTTCGACCGGTTCGGCGACGCCGGACAGCAGAAAATTCTCGATGCTGATCAGGCGTTTCAGATCATCGTCAACCCGGTGGATCCGCTGACGCTGGAAGCGCGCTGGACGATTGCGCCCGGTTATTATCTGTACCGCGACAAGTTCCGCTTGAGCCTGGTCGATGCGCCGGGCGTCAGCATCGCCAACGTCGAGATTCCGTCCGGCGAAGCGAAGGATGATCCCAACTTTGGCCCGCAGCAGGTGTTTCATCAGGCAGCGGTGATCACAGTCCGGCTGAATCGTGAAGTATCTGGCGAAACTGAAGCGCGGGTGAAAATGGACTATCAAGGTTGCGCCGAGATTGGGGTCTGCTATCCGCCGCTCAGTCAGACTTTGCCGGTCGCCTTGCCGGCTTACTCCCCTGGCCTGCTGGCGGGCGAGGGGTCGGGAGTGAGGGGGGAACCGCTATCTCCCCCAATCACTCCTCCTGATGCGAGTCCTGGCGAGCTTCAAACCACCCCGGCGCTTCGCGCCACCCCTCCTCTTCCAAGGAGGGAAGAACCGCGGATTGAACCGGAACAGGATCGGCTGGCGCGGTTGCTGGGCGAACAGCGGTTTCTGGCGATTCCGGCCTTTTTTGGCTTCGGGCTGTTACTGGCGTTGACTCCCTGCGTATTCCCGATGATCCCGATTCTGTCCAGCCTGATCGCTGGTCAGGGCGCAAGTTTGACCCGGCGGCGGGCGCTGTTGCTGTCGCTGACCTATGTGCTGGCAATGGCCGCGACTTACACCATTGCTGGTGTGTTGGCGGCGCTGCTGGGGCAGAACCTGCAAATCTGGTTTCAGAATCCCTGGGTATTGGCGGTGTTCAGCGCGATGTTCGTGGCGCTGGCGCTGGCGATGTTCGGTCTGTACGAATTGCAATTGCCGACGACCTTGCAAAATCGGCTGGTGGACTGGAGTAATCGTCAGCGCGGCGGTCATCATGTCGGAGTCGCGATCATGGGACTGCTATCGGCGCTGATCGTCGGCCCCTGCGTTGCGCCGCCGTTGATCGGGATCCTGACCTTTATTGCCGTGACCGGCGATCTGGCGCTTGGCGCGGCGGCGCTGTTCGCCCTGAGTCTGGGGATGGGAGCGCCGCTGCTGCTGATCGGCGCATCCGCCGGTCATTGGCTGCCGCGCGCCGGGCATTGGATGGAGCGGGTCAAGGCGGTGTTCGGCGTCTTGCTGCTGGCGGTGGCGCTGTGGCTGCTGGATCGCATTCTACCGGCGGCGACGAGCATGGCGCTGTGGGCGACGCTCTTGATCGTGACGGCGACGTATATGGGCGCCTTGCAACCGGTAGCGCACGGAGCGCCGACCTGGCGCACGTTGATCAAAGGCTTGGGGCTGGTGCTGCTGATTTATGGGATTCTGCTGCTGGTGGGGGTCGCTGGCGGCGGGCGCGATCCGTGGCAACCGTTGCGTGGAGTGCGGCTGGTTGCCAGCGCCGCCGGTGAAGTCTCCGCAACGGCTGAATCGTTATTCCGCCCGATCAAAACCGTGGCCGAAGTGGAGCAGGCCGTGCGGGCTGCTGGCGGGCAACCGGTCATGCTGGATTTTTATGCGGACTGGTGCGCGAGTTGCCGGGAACTGGAACGCGACACCTTCGCCGATGCGGTCGTGCGGGCGACACTGGCGGGCATGACGGTATTGCGAGCGGACGTCACCGCCAATAATGACGATGATCAGGCGTTATTAAAGCGCTTCGGAATTATCGGCCCGCCGGCTCTGCTCTTTTTTGGTCCGGAGGGAACAGAGCGCCGCGAATACCGGATTGTCGGCTTTGTCGATGCGCCGCAGTTCACTCAGCATCTGCAAAATTTGCCGGAATGGCGGGATTGATGGGCAAGCCGCGTTGCTGATTCGCTCCCAGCCGTTGAACCGGACTAGAATCGGGGGCCTGGATCTCTTCTCCATCATCCTGCGGGACGCGCCATGAATCATCGCTTTGAAATCCTCGATCAGTCGGTTGGCTATAGCGGATTTTTCCGCATGGAAAAATACCGGCTGCGCCACGAGCTGTTCGCGGGCGGCTGGAGTGCGGACATTAGCCGCGAGTGTCTGGAGCGCGGTCACGCGGTCGCCGTGCTGTTGTATGACCCGGATGTCGACCAGGTGGTGTTGCTGGAACAGTTTCGGGTCGGAGCGCTGGAATTTCCAGGCGGGCCGTGGCTGCTGGAGATCGTCGCCGGAATTATGGACGATCCCGATGAAACCACGGAGGATGTGGCGCGCCGGGAAACCGAGGAGGAGGCCGGTTGCGAACTCTTCGATCTCATTCCCGTTTGCCGTTATCTGGTCAGTCCGGGCGGGACTTCTGAAAGCATCACCCTGTTTTGTGGCCGGGTGGACGTTTCGACCATCAAGGACCAGGTGCGCGGGATCGCCTCCGAACATGAAGACATCCGGCTGCATGTGGTGTCCCGCACTGAGGCGCAGGCCTTGCTGGCGGCCGGTCGCATCAATTCCGCCGCGCCGATCATCGCCCTGCAATGGCTGGAATTGAATCGGGCCATGTTGCTGGAACGCTGGCGCTCGCTGCCGGCTTAAAGCCCCAGGCGTTGCAGGTCGGGATCGGCCTGGGTCCGGCCCCAGAGTTCGCGGAACAGTTCCAGCAGTGGTTTCATCCGTTCACTGGGTTGTGGATCGTAACTGCCGATCAGCCGACGCGGGTCGCTGAAATGCAGCAAACTGCGCTCATCGGCTATGGCGAAGGCTTGGCCCAGTTCTGGTCGTTCCGGCCGTTCCTCCGGAATGAGGGTGTGCAGGATCAGCGAGCTGGTCAGCCGCTCGCCCAGCCGCAGCAGGCGCGGACAGGCGCTGCGCCATTCCCGCGCGGGCGGCAGCACCCAGTGCAGGCGCAGCCGGGGCTGGCCTACGACCCGCCGGCGGATGGCGGCCAGGATATCGGCGTCGTCATACAGTTCCGCCCGCACCAGCGGCGTGTAGAGACAGAGGGTGCGTCGCATTCCCTCCAGCATCGCCAGCAAGGCCTGCCGGCTGTCGTCCAGCCCGTTCAACGTTATGAGGGAATCCTGCTCATCGTTTGTCATGGTCGTCGACCTCGCCATTCGGGAAGAAATTGCTCGCACCGTTAATTCTAGCCGCAGGGTGCAGACAAAGAATGGAACTGCTGGAGGCTATCGGTAATGCTGGTCGAACGCACTTGGTGAAATTTTGGAGAGCCTTTCCAATGATGACCGACTTCTTTTTCAAACTGCGCAAGGCCAGCATTCCAGTTTCGCTGACCGAGTTTCTGACCCTGCTGGAAGCTTTAAGCCAGCACGTCACCGCCCACAGCGTCGAAGAATTCTATTACCTGGCGCGGGCGACGCTGGTGAAGGACGAGCGCCATTACGACCGGTTTGATCAGGTGTTCGGTTCCCATTTCAAGGGGCTGGCCACCCGGTTTGACGAGATTGCCGGAGCGACCGTCCCGCTGGAATGGTTGCACCGGCTGGCGGAGCTGACCCTGAGCGATGAGGACAAGCAACTGATCGAAGCGATGGGCGGCTGGGAAAAGCTGATGGAAACCTTCGCCCAGCGGATGGCCGAGCAGGACGAGCGGCATCAGGGCGGCAACAAATGGATTGGCACGGCCGGCACATCGCCGTTCGGGGCTTATGGCTATAACCCGGAAGGCATCCGCATGGGTCAGGACGCTTCCCGCCACCGCCGGGCGGTGAAAGTCTGGGATCGGCGCGAGTTTCGCAATCTGGATGACACCGTGGAGCTGGGCGTCCGCAACGTCAAAGTCGCGCTGCGCCGGTTGCGCCGGTTTGCCCGGGAAGGCGCAGCCCAGGAACTGGACCTCGATGACACCATCCGTTCAACCGCCCGCAACGCGGGCTGGCTGGACCTGAAAATGGTTCCGGAGCGGCATAACGCGGTCAAGGTGCTGCTGTTTCTGGACGCCGGCGGCTCAATGGACGATCACGTTCAAGCCTGCGAGGAGTTGTTTTCAGCCGCGCGCGGCGAGTTCAAGCATCTGGAATATTTCTACTTTCACAACATGGTGTATGAGGGCTTGTGGAAGGATAACCGCCGGCGCTACACCGAAAAGACCGATACTCTGACCGTGCTGCGTACTTTTGGTCAGGATTACAAGCTGATTCTGGTCGGCGACGCCACCATGAGTCCTTATGAAGTGACCTATCCGGGTGGCAGCGTTGAGCATTTCAATCCCGAAGCGGGCGATGTGTGGATGAGCCGGTTATTGAGCGCCTGGCCATCCGCAATCTGGCTGAATCCGCAACCGCAGAATCGCTGGAGCCAGGTCCCCTCCATTCAAATGGTCCGGCAGTTGATGGATGAACGGATGTTTCCCCTGACCCTGGAAGGTCTGGAACAGGGGATTCGGGCCTTGCAGCGGGCGCGATGAGTGGGAACCGGCGTCACTTTTCGCTCGGCGGCCCGGCATGGCCGGTCCCCACGGTTTCGACCCGCGCCGCGACCTGATCCACTGCCCTGCCGATCATTTTGATCCACGGATCGGCGTACAGCCCGACCCCGATCATCACCGCGCAGAGCAGGCCAGCCATGACCCGCTCCCGACCGCGCAAATCGTTCAGCGCCGCGATCCGGCGCTTCGGGCCGCGCGCCAGGAAGATCCGCTGATAGGCCCACAGCAGATAGCCGGCGGCCAGCACATTGCCGGCGGCCGCGAGCGTGGCGACTCCCCAGCCGGCGCTTTCCAGAATCCCCTCCAGCGCCAGATGCGCGGCCTCAAAACCCGGCGTGCCCGGCATGGCGATGCTGCCCAGCACCACCACCAGAAAGGTCAAGCCCAGCAACGGCGCGGCGTCGAACAGCCCGCCCAGCCGGTGAAACCGGGTGCCGCCCAGACGGCGATGGAGCAGGCCAGCGACCATGAACAATCCCGCCGCCGCCAGTCCGAGGTTCAGCGCCAGCAGCAGTCCGCCACGCAGCCCGGCCGGATTCAGCGAAAACAGACCGACCGCCAATGCGCCGCTCTGGCTGATCACGGCAAACGCCAGCAACCGGCGTAAATCATGCTGCATCAGCGCCAGCAGCGCCCCATACAGCATTCCGGCCAGACCCAGCGCCATGATCCAGCCGGCCCATTGCCCGGTAGCGACCGGCAACAGGGGAAAAACGAAACGCAGCAACGCATAAATTCCGACCTTCGCCCCGATCAGGAACACGATCCCTGCCGCCACCGTGCCATGTTGCGCGACGATCGGCAGCCAGGCGTGGAACGGGAACAGCGCCAGCCGCACCGCCAGCCCGCCGAACAGCAGGATGAAGATCAGCGACTGTTGCCCGGCGGACAGCGGCGTCGCCAGCAGGGCGATCCAGTCGAATGACCAGCCGCCATGCTGAGCGGCGTGATTCCAGCCGATCAGCAGAATGCCGGTCAGCAGCGCGGCCAGTCCGCCCAGCATGGCGCGAATGAATTGCCAGGCGGCCTGACCTCTGGCCGGACTGGCGCCCCACCGACTGATCAACCACGCGGCCGGGATAATTTCAGCCAGGGCGAACAGCCAGAATTGCAGCAGGTTCAAGGCGGTGAACATGCCCACCAGCGCCGCCTGCTGCGCCAGGATATTTGCGGCGAACGCACCGGGTTGTTCCCGCTGATCCGGCTGGGCGTAGAGCATCGCCAGTAATCCCAATAACGCCGTCAGCGGCAGAAACAGCGCATTGAGGCCGTCAATCCCGACGTGATAATTCAACCATGGCAAAAGCTGCGCTTGTTCCACGAATTGCAGCCCCGGCGCATCCGGCTGGAACCGGATCAGCAGCAGCAGCGCCAGCGCCAGTTCCACTGCGGCGGCGGTCAGCCCGAGCCGAAGCGCGGTTCGGGCCTGCCGTGCGCGCCAGGTCGCGATCATTCCGATCAGCGGCGTCAGCAACAATGCGCTCAACAGCGGAAAACGGGCGGCGCCGTCCTGACTGGCGTCGCGCAGGATCGCGCTGACGACCAGTAGCGCCGCCAGCGCCGCCGCAATCCCCGCCATTCCCACCCATGATCGCCCCAGCAGTCGCTCCACCCGGCTTAACCCTTGTCCCAGCCGGCGACTCGCCGTGACGATCCCCTGCCCGGCGGCCTTGAAAATCAGTTGCTCTTCGATCCAGTGGAAAGTAGTCGCGACCCACTCCGCAATCCACCGCACGATCCCCTGTTCCTCATCCAGCGCTGTCGGACCGCGCTCCAGCAATCGTCCGGCCCCCAGTTGCCGTTCCTCCCATTGCGCCAGCGACGACAGCGCATTCACAGCCGGCACTGACAGGCCAGTGGCCCGATCCACTACTGCGGTATCGAAAAACGCAACCGCGCGGGCCAGCCGTTGCGCCGGGCGCACCAGGCTCCAGTTCGCCAGATCATCCAGCCAGAACCGGTGCAGCGCGGCGGCGTAGAGGCGATGCCGCCGGGTCAGGAACGCGGGAACCGGACGGGCGCGGGCGCCGTTGAGTTGCCGCAGGATCGAGGGGGCGCTGAAAAACTGGTAGCCGCGCACCACGGCATGGCCGCATAGATGAATCAGCGCCCATTGCCAGAACCCAAGGCCGCAGGCCAGAAACATCAACCCGACCTGCCCGGAGGCGGAAAAGATCAGGGCGCTCTTGATGTCGGTCTGCACCAATCCACCCACGAAACCGTACAGCGCGGTCGCCAGCCCAACCACCGCCAGGATCGCCATGAGCGCCGGCGACTGTTCCAGCAGCGGTTGCAGGCGCAGCAGCAGATAAACCCCGGCGTGAATCATCACGGCGCCGTAGAACAGGGCGCTGGACGGGGTCGGCCCTTCCATCGCCCGCGCCAGCCACGGGGCAAAGGGAACCTGAGCCGATTTCGCCATCGCCGCCAGCAGGAAACCGCCCGCCAGCATGCCGGTTTGAACCGGGCTTAACCCTGCCGCACCGGCATTGATCATCGCCCAATCCGCGCTGCCCAGCGCGTAGAACGCTAACGCCACGCCCAGCAGAAATCCGGCGTCGCCGATCCGGTTGGTGACGAAGGCGCGGGTGGCGTTGTCGGCGGCGACGGGACGATCCGGAAAGAAGGCGATCAGCAGATAGGAACACAGCCCCGCAACTTCCCAGCCGACGAAGGTCAAGACCGCGTTGCCGGCCATGACCAGCAATTGCATCGCTGCGGTAAACAGGCTCAGGATCATGAAAAAGCGGTGAAAACCGGGTTCACGGTGCATGTAGTTCACCGCAAAGCGCAGCGCCAGCAACCCGGCCAGGCCGGTCAGCGCCGCTAGAGTCAGGCTCAGTCGATCGGTGAAAAACAGCAGGTTGATCTGAAGGCTGCCACTGCTCAGCCAATGCCCCAGCAGTACGGTTTCCGGTAATTCGCTGGTCAGCCGGCTCGCGATGAGCGCCAACACCGCAAACAGCGACCCGGCGCTGGCGAGCAGCGCGATCCGGCAGGTGCGCGGTTCGTGGCTTTCGCCGTGGGCCTGTCCGGTGAACATCGCCAGACCAATCCCCAGCGCCGCCGCCAGCGGCAGGCCCGGAATGAGACTGATGAGCCACTCAATCATGATAGTCGCCATGGATGCCTCTTAATTGCCAAACCCGGTTCGGCCCGCGGCCCGCGCGGTAATGTTATCGACCGCCATTGCCGGAGGCGAGCCATCATGGCCACGGTCCGAACCACCAGCGGGCGGCCAGGCCGATGCTCGCCAGTAATACGGCGCCAGCGAAAATGCCCGCCCGGCGTCGATCAGGACCCACCGCAGCGGGCGCCTCGGTCACCGCCAGAATCACCACGGTGAGATTGTCCTGGTAAGGCCGCCGCCGGGCCAGGGCCCGTTCAAGCAACGCCTCAGCGGCGGCTTGCGGATCGGGCCGGACCAGTTCCGCCGCCAGTTCCACTTCATTGAGGTTCCGGTACAGCCCGTCGGAACATAGCAGCACCCGATCGCCAATTTGCAACAACGCCGGATGCAGCCCGCAATCCACTCGATCCAGTTCCGGGATGCCCAGGTAACTGGTCAAGGCCTCGCGCTCAGGATGTTCTGCTGCATCGGCGGCGTCGATCAGGCCGGCGGCCACCTCACAATCCAGGTCGTGGGCGTAGGTGTGATCAACGCTGAGCTGCGTCACCTGACCGGCGTGGCACAGGTAAATCCGGCTATCGCCGACGGAGAGCCAGTGCAGGTGTTGCTGGTGAATAACCGCCGCCGCCAGGGTGGTTCCCGCGTTGTCAAGCTGGCCTTCCTGTGCGGCTAAATCGCGGATGGCGGTATTGGCTTCGCCGGTCAGACGGCGCAGAGCGGTGAACACAGGTTCGTCAGGCGCCTTGCGCGGATAACCGTCGACCAGGGTTTTAACCGCAATTTGACTGGTTTCGCGGCCCAGGGCGTGACCACCCATCCCATCGGCGATGACCGCCAGTGAACCACAGCGGTTGCGCAATTCCGGGTCATCCGGGTTGGAAAACCCGAAACTGTCCTGCTGTTGCGCGCGGTCGCCACGATGCTGGGCGTTACCGGCGAGGATCACGGGTTCGGTCATGATCGCGATCCCGCCAGACGGATCCGCCCATCGGCGCAGTTCAGCAGCACCGGTTGGGCGGCGGCGTGATAATGACCTTGGGGGCAACGGTTCATGGGGATTCCGGGGTTATGAGTAACCGAATCTTTGGAGAAGTAAGGTTGTGCTTCGGAGCTACGCCGTCGCGCCGATCAGCGCCGGCGGCAGCGGATCGATTTGGCCGCGATACCAGTCGCCCGAGCGGGCGCACACCGGTAATGATTGCATCGGTCCAGTCCATGGAGCAAAGCCGCTGGCTGGGTCGAAAAGCGCAAATTCGCCACTATCGGGATGTTTGGCGATCAGTTGCACCCATTCATTACCGATCAATTCCCGCAACCCGGCCTGTCGCCCGTAAATGGCGGCGAGGATGTCGGTCTGCGCTTCAACCACCATTTGCAACCGCACCGGCTCATGAATCTCGATCATTTGCCGGGGCAGACCGGTGCGCAGATCGCTGCTCGTCCCTTCCATCACCGCGAACAGTCCGGTGACGTTATGCGGGGTCTTGGTGCCGCAACCGAGCCGCTCGTTGTTTACCGTGGAAAAGTAGTACTCCAGATTGATCCCGGCGCCCACCGGCCCGACCGCCAATAAAATCCCCTCCAATATCTTTCCATCCGGGTCCTGGGTCGGATCGTAGGAGACCAGAAACGCCCGCCGGTCGAGAAACACGCCCTGACTCATCGCGCGCCGTCCGACCAGCGCGGCGGCGTTGGTCGCGTGGCCGAGCTCCGGGCGGGCCTGACTGAAGTCACGGCTGCGTTCCACCACATGGCGCAACGCCCGCGCCAAAGTCGGATTCTGCGGCGCAGAGGCGAACCGGCGGCAACGCTCATGGGCCGACCATTGGCAGGCGCGATCCAAATCCCGTTGCAGTTCCCGCAAGGCCGCTTGTGCGGACTCAGGCAGGTCGCTCTGGTCATAAAAGGTGATCTGCTCGTCGCAGGTATTGTGTTCCGCGCCGACAAACCAGCACTCCGCCGGGAGTTGAATCCCGCGTGCCGGCAACAAGGCCCGCACTTCGGGACGATTGGCCATAGCGGCAAAAGTTCGGGCATTCGGCCCGCCATGGCGCCCGCCGCACGCGCCGCAATCATAAGCGCCCAGATGCGGATTGTTCTGACTCATTGAGCCGTGGCCCATCAGCACCACCAGCGGCGCAAAGCGCGTGGTTAACCCGATGTTGCGCAGCAGTCCAGCGACCCGATCCGCCTGTTCCGCGTCAGTGAAACCGGGGCGCAGCTGTTCCGTGGTCGCCGGCAACCGGTCGTCAATGGCGGTTATGGCCACCTGGGTTGGCGCGTCAGGAACCAGCAGCGCAGCGGCGGTTTCGGCCAGCCGCCCTTGCGGGTTGGGTGCGAAAACTTTACCGGCCAGTGTTGGCAATACGCCTAACGCCAGCGGATCGATCAGCAACGCCGACGACAGCAGGTTGCGGCGGATTTCCTGATACAGCGCCCGGAGCCGGTCGCGCCAGGCGCGACGCTGATTACGGTGGATATGCTGGGCTTCGGTTCCGGGCCGGGCCACTTCCCGGATTTCGTGAACCGGCGTCACCACCACCGGACAAAGCGGCGTTACAGTGCGGTCATCCAGTCCTCGCCAGTTCATCGCGACCCCGAAAAAGCCGGCTGCGCCCAGCGTTTCAATCTGCGGATTCAGTTCTTCCAGATGGCGGCGGAACCCTTCTTCCCGGTCATCAATACAGAACACGACTTGCGCCTGGAGCAAGTCGCGCTGATGCGGACTCCAGCGCCCATGATTGTTCGCCAGCGCATTGATCAGCGCCGTCCGGTAATGATGCTCATACGCGGCTTGCCAGAGTGCGCCGCGCCGCGCCGAAGGCAGCTCGTCCAATACCGCCAGCAACTGTTCCCGATCCGCAGGCGCCAGCGCCCGGAGTTCGCCGCCGGACAGGCCCAGATGCTGCGCCAATCGAAACAGCCGCCAGGCGCTGCCATGCACGGTATGGGTTCCCGGATCGGTCGCCACCGGACTGTGCCGCCAGGTCCAAATCATGTCAGCGAGCATGTTCCAGGCGGCTTTGCTCCCCTCGTCCGCTGGCGGTAGAGAAGACAAAGAGGACGTAATCCCGCCCTCGATCAACGCCCGCGCCCGGCTGGCCAGATACTCGGGCAATCGTCCCTCGTGCAGGGCGTAGCGAATCAGCGCCTCTGCCGGGCGGGCGGTGAAATAGCCGCGCAGGGCCGGCAAGGTTCCCTCCACTCCCCAGGTTTCCCGGCACAACCGCTCAAGCTGCAACCGATCCAGGCACAGCCGCACCGCCAGCAGATCAGCCAGCCGCACCGGCGCGTTCCGATTGGCCGGATAGTCAGGATGGTGTTGTCGCCAGTTCATCATCCCCGCCCAGCCGGGCAGCTCCAGCGCCAGCCGGGTTAGATAACCTTCCCAGCGTGATGCGGCTAAGCCCAACCGCTGCAACTCAGCGCTGATCGCAGCCAGGGGGTCTTCCGGCAATCCGGCAAGGGTCTGGTCCGATTTCGCCAACCGCCGCCAGGCCGCATACAAGCCTTGATCCCGATCCGGCAGATTCCAGGCGGCCAGCCCCTCGTCAAGGTGAGCAGCGCTCAATCGAATCAACTCCGGGCGGATCTGATCGAACCAGTCCTGGCCGGTCAGCATCCGCAACAGGCCGCGCAAGGTGATCGTCTGGCCGACCTCCGCAAACAGCCGCTCCAACAGCGCCAGACTTTCGGCTTGCATCCGCTTATGGACAATCGGACCATCTTCCAGCGTGCCCGCACCCCGGAATCGGGCCAGCAGCGATTTGGCCAGCGTCAATTGCAAGTCCACCAGTTCTTCAGGATGCAGGGTGAACGCCGGCAACCGGAACCCTTCCAGACCAGCCCGCCACAGATCTTCCAGCGCCGCGCCGGCATCGGTGAGCCCTTCGCGCCGGGCTGCATCCAGCAGCCGCTGCCGCGACCACTCCGGGACATCGTCCTGAAATCGGCGGGTGGCGCTGAGTTCTTCCATCTGCCAGACCAGTTGGTTCAGCGACAGCGCCTCCACCCCGTAAATCAGCGAAATCCGCAGCACTTCGCCGCGCCGGATCGTCCGTTCGCCGATCTGCACCAGTGGAGTTTCCGCCGCCAGCGCCGGGCGCTGGGCGAATACCGCATCCAGATCGACCGCCGTAATTCGCCCGGCCCGATAACGTCGGCGGAACTCCTCATCAGGCCAATAAGCATGAATTCCAGTCAGTTGTTCAGCAGCGGCCAGCGCCTGTTCAAACGGCAAATGCTGATAGCCGTGCAGGGTGTTGTGATGAACGAAATTCAGGATCGGGGCCTGCGCCGGCAACAGATGATCCAGATGCGCTAATGCCTGTTCGACGATTTGGCGCGGGGTCAGCGGATTCGGGGAAACCGTTGCAGCGGTTTGGTGAGCATCGTGATCCATCGTTAGCCTTTAGTTTTTAAGCTGGCGGAGCCACGGTTTGAACGGTTTGCTGTTCATTCGCTTAAAGTACAAAAAGTGTTTTTCAATACAGAACGTTCGCTTTACAGCATTCCCGCTTTCACGGCGATGACGAATTCCAGCCTACTGACTGGCGAACGTCCTGAATCTTCAACCTTCCTACATCAGCCGGGCGAAAATCGCAGCCAGTTCCGCAACCTTGGCGCTCATCAATGCAATGAGCGGCGCGGGTTTCAGGCCCAGCAGCAGCAAGCCGGCGGCTAACGGCAACACCGCCGCCAGTTCCCAAGGCCGCAGATCGGGCAGATCCGCCAGTTCCGGACGCGGCGGGCCGGTGAACAGGCCGCCGATCGTGCGAAAACCATAGGCCGCGCTCATCAGCACGCCCAGACTCGCCAGCAACATCAGCCAGCCCCAGTGCTGGAAACCGCCGATCAACACATGCAGTTCGGCGACGAAACCCGCCAGCCCCGGCATCCCCATTCCGGCCAGCAGCGCCAGGGTAATGAACAGGGCAAAGCGCGGCGTAATTCGCGCCAGCGCCCCGTAATCTGCGGCTTCACGGCTATGCGTGCGTTCGTAAAGCAGGCCAATTAGCAAAAATAACATCCCGGCAATCAGGCCATGTGCGGCCATTTGCAGGGTTGCGCCGAGCAGGCCAAGGGGATTCAGCGCCGAAATGCCGAGCAGCACCACGCCCATGTGGCTGATCGAAGAATAAGCGATCATCGCCTTCAGATCGCTCTGTCGCCACGCCAGCAGCCCGCCATAAACAATGCTGATGAGCGCAATCCCGGCCAGGAGCGGCTGCAACAGCACCGTGGCTTCCGGCAGGATGGGCGTCACCCGCAGCAAGCCGTAAGCGCCCATTTTCAGCAAGATTCCGGACAGGAGGATGCTGACCGGGCTGGGCGCTTCGACATGGGCCAGCGGCAGCCAGCCGTGCAGTGGAAAAATCGGAATCTTGACCCCAAAACCGATCAAAAAGGCCAACAGCAGCCAGACCTGTTCCCGGCGCGGTAACGCCGTCGCCGCTTCGGCAATGGCGGTCATGGCGAAGGAATGAGCGGGCGTAAGCCGGTAAGCGATGATCAGGCCGATCAGGATGAAAATGGATCCGCCCATCGTGTACAGCACGAAGCTGAGACTGGCGGTATGGCGTTTCTCGCCGCCCCACAGATCGATCAGGAAAAACAGCGGGATCAGGGTCAATTCCCAGAACATGAAAAACAGCGACCAATCCTGGGCCATGAATACGCCCAGCACCGCAAATTCGAGAATCAGCAGCCAGGCGTGATAGCCCCGGGCGCCGCTCTTCATCGGTTTCGAGGCCAGCAGCGCCACTACGCTCAACAAGGTCGCCAGCAGCACCATCGGCAGCGACAGCCCGTCCACGCCCAGCGCGTAGGAGACGCCAATGCTGGAACTCCAGACCACCTGCTCGACAAACTGGATCGCGGCGGTGCTGTGATCAAAGGCGACCGGCAGGCTCCAGGACAGGAGTAAGGCCAGCCCGGCGTGAAACAGCGCCAGTCCGCGAATCAGCCGGGGTTGGGCCGCCGGCAGCAGCGCGATCAATACTGCACCAAAGAAGGGGACCCATAGAATCAGGCTCAGCAGGTGCATGGCGGTCACTCGGTCATGCGACGCAGGCAAACAGCGATTTTGATCATGGCGCGATCTCCCCGAACGGCGGCATTTTTATAATTGGGCGCATTATATCTGTTCATGTTCAACCCTTGCTCCCGGAGACGCTTCCATGCAATGCACAATTTACAAGAGCCGCCGGAAAGCGGATACCTATCTTTATGTCGCGGTCCGTGATGATTTTTCCCGGGTTCCCGAAGCGTTGCTGAAGCTGATCGGCGAACCGGAGCATGTCATGGATCTGGAGTTGCGCCCGGAACGGAAGCTGGCGCTGGAAGATACGGCGGAGGTGCTGCGAAATCTGGCGGAGCGCGGCTGGCATTTGCAGATGCCGCGACGGGAAGCGTGGCAAGAATCCAGCGTCCGGCATTGAGGGATAGCCATTTCTGCTTTCAGCCCGACCCGCTGACTCCCGACTTGATGCATTAAATCCTTGAAGCGCATCCCATCGACTGATAAAAAGCCCGAACCGGAATTTCCGGCACCCCCTCCCCTTTCCACGGTAGAGACTCACCGACACTATGGCTCTTGACGCCCAGGCCGCCACCCAGGTGGCGCATGTTTTGATCGAATCACTGCCCTATATCCGCCGCTTTTCCGGCAAAACAATGGTGGTGAAATACGGCGGCAACGCCATGGAAACCGAGCATCTGAAAAACAGCTTCGCCCGCGACATCGTGCTGATGAAGCTGGTCGGTTTCAACCCGGTGATCGTGCATGGCGGCGGGCCGCAGATCAGCAGCTTGCTCAAACGGATCGGCAAGGAAAGCCGCTTTGTGGACGGGATGCGGGTCACCGACAGCGAAACCATGGACGTGGTGGAAATGGTGCTGGGCGGGTTGGTCAACAAGGAAATCGTTAATAATATCAACCGACATGGCGGTTGTGCGGTGGGTTTGACCGGCAAGGACGGCGATCTGATTCACGCCCGCAAACTGACCATTACGCGCAACAGCCCGGATCTGAAGGCGCCGGAAATCATCGACATCGGTCATGTCGGTGAAGTCGCCAGCATCGACAAGGCCATTGTCGAGACCCTGATTAGCGGCAATTTCATCCCGGTGATCGCGCCGATTGGGGTCGGGCCGGACGGGCAGTCCTACAACATCAACGCCGATTTGGTGGCTGGCAAGATCGCCGAAGTCCTCCGCGCCGAGAAACTGCTGTTGCTGACTGACACCACCGGGGTGCTGGATCGGGCGGGTCACTTGCTGACCGGCCTGGACGCCCGGCAGGTGCAGGCGCTGATCGATGACGGCACCATCCACGGCGGGATGCTGCCGAAAATCGGCTGCGCCCTCGATGCAGTGCGCGGCGGGGTCAAGGCGGCGCACATCATCGACGGGCGGATTGAACACGCCGTGCTGGTCGAGTTGTTCACCGACGCCGGCATCGGGACCAAGATTCGCGGCTAAAGGCGGATTTCGCGTCTGGCCCGATCCTCCCCATGCTGACGTTCCGCCTGTATCTGCGGCTGTCCGGTTTTTACCTGTGTTATTTCGCCACCTTGGGCGTGTTGCTGCCGTACTGGGGGCTGTATCTGCTGGCGCTGGGTTTTGATCCGGCGCGGATCGGCGAACTGATCGCAATCCCACAAGCAACCAAGCTGATCGCGCCGACCTTGTGGGGCTGGCTGGCCGACCGCACCGGGTGTCCGATGCGGGTGATCCGCTGGGCCTGTCTGGCCTCGGCGCTGACCTTCACCGGGGTTTACGCGGTGGGCGGTTCCTATTGGGGACTGTTGCTGACCACGCTGCTGTTCAGCTTTTTCTGGAACGCAGCGCTGCCGCAATTTGAGGCGGTCACGCTAAACCACTTGGGCGAACAGACCCACCGTTACAGCCGGGTGCGGTTGTGGGGTTCGGTGGGCTTCATTGCCGCCGCCGTCGGGGTTGGCTTTCTAGTGCAGGGCTGGGGGGTCGGCATCGTTCCGGCCTTGCTGCTGGCGCTGTTTATCGCCCTGTGGATCAATAGTCTACTGGTTGCAGAAGCGCCGTTGACCCGGATGATCCAGGCATCGCCGCCACTCGGCCAAGTGCTACGCCAACCGGCGGTGATCGCCCTGTTTGCCGCCTGTTTTCTCAATCAGGCCGCCCACGGACCGTATTACGGTTTTTTATCGCTGTATCTGGAGACCTTCGGCTATTCCCGCGAGGCGATCGGACTGCTGTGGGGATTGGGCGTGACGGTCGAAGTCGGTCTGTTCGTCCTGTTTCCCCGGCTGCTGCTGCGGTTCGGGCCGCGCCAGTTGATGCTGGCGGCGCTGGCGATGGCGACCTTGCGCTGGCTGCTGATCGGCCATTTCGCCGGCAGTCTGCCGTGGTTGCTGTTCGCCCAGACCCTGCACGCCTTCAGCTTTGGCGTCTTCCATGCTGTATCTATCCACCTGATTCACCAGTTCTTTCCAGGAACCCTGCAAGGCCGGGGTCAAGCCTTGTACAGCAGTTTGAGTTTTGGCGCGGGCAACGCGGTGGGCAGTCTGGCCGCGGGTTATCTGTGGCAAGGACTGGGACCGGCGGCGATCTTTGATATGGCGGCGGCGCTTGGCGCACTGGCCTGGTTGACCGCCTGGCGGGGATTGCGGCCTTGAAGAATTCAGGAGGGCGGCTCGCTGAGCGGCGGCGCATCCATCGGATCGGTCAAAGCTGCTGGCTGTTCTACTGAGACTGGCGGCAGCTTGCATTCTTCCAGTCGCGTCATCACCGCCTGCATTAACGCCTCGGTTCCTTCACCGGTCGCGGCGGAAATGGCGAAGATCGGGCCAGACCAGTTCAGCGCCGCGCTGATTTCCGCCACGCGCGCCGCCTGTTGCTCCGGCTCCAGCAGATCCAGCTTGTTCAGCACCAGCCAGCGTTCCCGCTCGGCCAGTTCGGCGCTGTATTTGCCGAGTTCGCCAAAAATGATCTCAACATCCCGCACCGGATCGCCGCTGTCGCTATAAGGCGAAACATCGACCAGATGCAGCAGCAACCGGGTGCGGCTCAGATGGCGGAGAAACTGGATGCCTAATCCCGCGCCTTCCGCCGCACCCTCGATCAGCCCCGGAATATCGGCCATGACGAAACTTTGCAGCCACCCGACGCGCACCACCCCAAGATTGGGATGCAAGGTGGTGAAGGGATAATCGGCAATCTTGGGCCGGGCGGCGGATACGGCGCGAATCAAAGTAGATTTGCCGGCGTTGGGCATTCCCAGCAAACCCACATCAGCGATGACCTTCAACTCCAGCCGCAGATTGCGTTGTTCGCCGGGCGTCCCTGGCTTGGATTGGCGCGGCGTGCGATTGACGCTGCTTTTGTAGCGGGTGTTGCCCAAACCGTGAAAACCACCTTGCGCGACCAGCAGTCGCTGCCCCGGTTCAACCAGATCGCCGATCAACTCCTCAGTATCCGCGTCGTAAGCGACCGTGCCGACCGGCACTACCGCAATCAAATCCGCGCCGCTGCGTCCGGTGCAATTACTCCCCATCCCTTTCTGGCCGGCTTCGGCCTGAAACCGACGAGTGAAACGGTAATCGGCCAACGTGTTCAACTCCGGGTCCGCTTGCAAATAAATGCTGCCGCCGTCACCGCCGTCGCCACCGTCCGGGCCGCCAAAGGGAATATATTTTTCGCGCCGGAAACTGACGCCGCCGTTGCCACCGTCGCCGGCTTCAACCCGGATAATGACTTCATCAACAAACTTCATTGGGTAAACTTCACTCGGTGTGTTCAGACCGTCAACGCTGTTTTGCCAGGCCGGGAAAAAAGAAAAGCCCCAAGGTGGGGCTTTTAATCGATTCAACCAGTCAGCCGCATTATGGCGTCGCCGGATAGACGCTCACATATTTACGGTGAAGCGGCCCTTTGGTCTCAAAGGTCACATGACCCTCAGCCTTGGCGAACAGGGTGTAATCCTTGCCGCAACCGACGTTCTTGCCCGGATGAAACTGGGTGCCGCGCTGCCGCACGATGATGTTGCCGGCCAACGCCAACTGGCCGCCGAATAACTTGACGCCGAGCCGTTGCGACTGGGAATCGCGGCCATTGCGGCTGCTGCCGCCCGCTTTCTTGTGAGCCATGCTTTAACCCTCCTGAGTCAGGGCCGCTGCCGGAAACGCCGCCGCGCCGGAAACGCCGTTGATACCGCTGATTTTCAGTTCGGTGTAGGACTGCCGGTGGCCTTGAGTCTTGAAGTAATGCTTGCGGCGACGGAACTTGATGATCCGGATTTTCGGACCGCGCCCCTGGGACTTGACGGTCGCCGTCACCCTGGCGCCTTCGACGTAGGGAGCGCCCACTGTGATCTGGTCGCCGTCGGCGATCATCAGCACCGTGTCAAACTCCACGGAAGCGCCATCCTCGACTTCAAGCTTTTCGACCTTGAGGGTTTCGCCCTCGGTCACCCGGTATTGCTTGCCCCCGGTCTTGATCACAGCGTACATGATGAACTCTCCAAAACGACTTGTCCGTCCCGGACTAAAGGGGAGCGATTCTAGCCGCGCTCCCCGCCAAGGTCAAACCG
>JAJHPN010000079.1 GCA_020890855.1 Candidatus Contendibacter sp.
GCATAGGCGCTGGTGGTGCCTGGAACGGTCTTGATCACTGCTTCAATCTCTTGGGCCAACCGCTCCAGCTCCGCTAGGTCACTGCCAAACACCTTGACGCCAATCGGCGTGCGAATCCCGGTTGACAGCATGTCAATCCGGGCCTTGATCGGCATGGTCCAGGCGTTGCTGACGCCGGGCATTTGCAGCGCCTGATCCAGTTCGGCAATCAGTCCATCGATGGTGAGGCCGGATCGCCATTCGCTTTCCGGTTTCAGATTGATCACAGTTTCAAACATTTCCAGCGGAGCCGGATCGGTCGCCGTCGCCGCCCGCCCGGCCTTGCCAAACACTGAGGCAACTTCCGGGAAAGTTTTAATAATCCGGTTCTGGGTCTGCATGATTTCCGCCGCCTTGGTGACCGACAAGCCCGGCAAGGTGGTTGGCATATACAGCAGGCTGCCCTCATTCAGAGTGGGCATGAATTCGCTGCCCAGCCGACTGGCCGGGTAGTAGGAGATCGCCAGCACCGTCAATGCCAGCAGGATCGTCAACTTCTTCCAGCGCATCACCCCGGCAATCAATGGCCGGTACAGCCAGATCAGCAAGCGATTCAGCGGATTGCGCTGTTCAGGAATAATCCGCCCACGAATGAACAGCACCATCAGCGCTGGCGCCAGGGTGATCGAGAGCAAGGCGGCGCCGGCCATCGCAAAGGTTTTGGTATAGGCCAGCGGTTTGAACAGCCGCCCTTCCTGGGCCTCCAGGGTGAACACCGGCAGGAACGACACGGTAATGATCAGCAGGCTGAAAAACAGCGCCGGACCGACTTCCTTCGCTGCATTCACCATAATTTCCACCCGCGAATCGCCCGGCGCGGCCCGCTCCAGATGCTTGTGGGCGTTCTCGATCATCACAATCGCGGCATCCACCATCGCGCCAATAGCAATCGCGATCCCGCCCAGGCTCATGATGTTGGAGTTCAAATCCAGCCAGCGCATCACGATGAATGCGATCAGAATCCCGACTGGCAACATCAGAATCGCCACCAGGGCGCTGCGGACATGGAACAGGAACACGATGCAGACCAGCGCCACGATCAGGCTTTCTTCCAGCAGGGTGTGTTTCAGAGTTTCAATCGCCCGATGAATCAGATCAGAACGGTCGTACACCGCTTCAATGGTCACACCCGCTGGCAGCCCGCTGGCGATTTCAGCCAGCCTGGCCTTGACGTTCTGGATCACGTCCAGGGTGTTGGCGCCGAACCGGGCCACCGCAATCCCGCTGACCGCTTCGCCTTCGCCGTTTAATTCGGCGATGCCGCGCCGTTCGTCCGGCCCCAACTCGACCCGCGCCACATCGCGCAGCAGCACCGGCACCCCGCCTTCGGCTTTCAGCACCAGTTGCTCCAGATCGCCAGCCCCGCGTAGATAACCCCTGCCACGCACCATATATTCGGTTTCAGCCAGCTCCACCACTCGCCCGCCAACATCACGGTTGCTGCTGCGGATCACATCGCTGACCCGCATCAACGGGATGCCGTAGGCTTGCAGCTTGCGCGGATCGACCACCACTTGATATTGCTGGACAAAGCCGCCGACGCCAGCAATTTCGGCGACGCCCGGCGCTTTGGTCAACTGGTAGCGGATGAACCAGTCCTGCAAGGTGCGCAGTTCGGCTAACGTCCGTTGCGCCCCCAGCACGACATACTGATAAACCCAGCCGACTCCGGTTGCATCCGGTCCCAGACTGGGCGTGACGTTATTCGGCAAGCGGCTGGCGGCGAAGTTGAGATATTCCAGCACCCGCGACCGCGCCCAATACAAGTCGGTCCCGTCTTCGAAGATGACATAGACGAAGGACGCGCCGAAAAACGAAAAGCCGCGCACGACTTTAGATTTGGGCACGCCGAGCATCGCCGCACTCAGGGGATAGGTAATTTGATCCTCAACCACTTGCGGCGCCTGGCCGGGGTAATCGGTGTAAATGATGACCTGGGTGTCCGACAGATCGGGCAGAGCGTCGAGCGGAGTATGCAGCACCGCATAAACGCCGCCGGCAATCACCAGCACGGTCAGCAGCAGCACCAGAAACAGATTGCGGGCCGAAACCTCGATGATTCGTCCGAGCATGTCAGTGGCCCTCGTGAACATGGGCCGGCGCGGCGGCGCTCCCTCCCCCCTCGCGAGAGAGGACTGGGGTGGGGGAGCTTGTACCGCCAAAACTGCTCAACGCCGCCTTTAAATTGCTTTCGGCGTCAATCAGGAAATTGGCTGAAGTCACCACCCGCTCGCCATCGCTGAGTCCTTCCAGCACCTGAACCTGTTCATCGCCACGCCGCCCAATTCGCACTTCACGCGGCTGATAACGACCCTCGCCCAACTCCACCAGCACCACCTGCCGGACACCGCTTTGCAACACTGCTGACGCCGGGACGGTCAACACCGGCGCACGATCAGAACCGGCGGCCAGCAACACACTGGCGTACATCGCCGGTCGCAGCCGGCCTTGTGGATTCGGCAATTCAATCCGCACTTGCGCGGTGCGGGTCTGGGCATTGAGGGTTGGATAGATGAACGCGACCTTGCCGTGGAATTCCTCGCCAGGAAAGGCGTTCACGGTGATCTGCGCGTCCTGACCTGGCCGAATCAGGTTCAAATCCTGTTCAAACACGTCCACCATCAGCCACAGCACTGACAAATCGGCGATCCGGTACAACGCTTCGCCGGGCATGAAGCGCATACCCTGAATCGCGGTTTTTTCCAGCACCACCCCGTCCACCGGCGACTTGAGCAACAAATTCTGCTGCGGCTTGCCTTCCCGGCGCAGCCGCTCGATCTGATCATCGGAAATTTCCCAGTTGCGGAGTCGCTGCAAGGCGGTTTCTGTCAACTGGCTCATTCGCTCGCGGCCCTTTGCCCCCTGCGGCAAAAGAGGCGCGGGCGGAATTTGGCCGGGGGACAGCGGCGGGGCAGGAATGGGATCGGCAGTCCGCAAACCCTCGCCGGCCATCAGATATTCACGCTGGGCGGTAATCAACGCCGGGCTGTACACCGCCATTAACGTTTCGCCACGTTTGACGGTCTGGCCGGTGCTGTTGACCAGCAGGCGTTCGATCCAGCCTTCAAAACGGGGCGCAACGATAAACAGGCGGCGCTCATCCGGCCCGATCAGACCAACCGCACGCACTGGCCGGCTGAGGATGCGCCGTTGCGCCGGCTCGGTTCTCACTCCCAGCTTTTGGACTTTTTGCGGACTGATGCTGATTTGATCGCCGCCGGCGTCTTCACCCTCATAAACCGGGATGTAGTCCATCCCCATGGAATCCTGCTTCGGGGTTGGCGAAATGTCCGCCAGCCCCATCGGGTTACGGTAATAAAGAATTTTGCCTTGGCTGACGGTGACCGGCGACCAACCGGCCAACAGCCCGGCCAAAGCGACAGCCACGGCAAGGCGTGGTTTTTGTGAACGGTGCATGAGCATATCCCCTTGATTTTCCAAGTTCGCTTGACGCGGAATTCATTGCCGGATGGCGAAAGCCACGGCGCGGCAAGGCGCTCGCCAAATGCGGGAGCGCCTCGATCAGCGGACGAACTCAGCGTGGGGGACGATGCAGCAGATCGGGGATAAAACCTGACCAGCGTTCAGCAGGAACAGGAGCAGGCGTAAAACCCAATGGTGGAGGGAAATTCGGACAAACAACGGGCAACGAATGTGCTTGGCAACTAACGCAGCACTTTCCAGCAGGGTTGGAAGAGCAGTGTTGGGAATGGGGCGACGGGCAGGTTTTTGCTTTGGAAGCAGCGGCAGAAAGACTGCCAAAATCGTGGCATAGCGATGATTCCACTACTGGATGGCTACTGGTCGCCGCTGACCCAGTGGCAGCCGTCGCCGCCCCCAGCCAGGGCAAGGCAGCCATCAGCAGCAGGATCAGCAGACGATGTAGATTTTGGATCATAGCGAAATGGGATTCTAACGGGTTATCACCAGCCGCGCCTCTGCTCTGACGATGCCTTGTTGAGCTCCCAGCAGAGCGTGATCACCTGCTTTCCATCGGAATTTCATCACTTCCCACTCCGGTTAACGCCCGGATCAAAGCGCCGTTCTGACCGCCGTTTGACCACCTGCCGCATGATCCCAAGCCGGGCGTTTCTGCTACTATTCGCCACTTTTTAGCACACCTTAACCATTATAAAGGATGCCGAATATGCCACGTCCATACAACTTTAGCGCAGGTCCCGCCATGCTGCCCGAGGCGGTTCTGGAACAGGCCAAGGCCGAGATGCTCGACTGGCATGGTTCCGGCATGTCGGTGATGGAAATGAGCCATCGCGGCAAAGAGTTCGTGTCTATCGCCGAACAGGCTGAAGCCGACCTGAGGGAATTGCTCGCGATCCCGGCCCATTACAAGACGCTGTTCCTGCAAGGCGGCGCGTCCAGCCAGTTCGCCGCTGTGCCGATGAACCTGCTGCGCGGCAAGACCAAGGCGGATTATCTCAATACCGGAATGTGGTCGAAAAAGGCCATCGCCGAGGCTAAGAAGTTTGGTCAGATCAATGTGGTCGCCAGTTCCGAAGCCGGCAATTTCACCACCGTCCCGGCCCGCGAAAGCTGGAAATGCGACCCGGACGCCGCCTATCTGCACTACACGCCCAATGAAACCATCGGCGGCGTCGAACTGCACACCGTTCCCGAAGTCAGCGTTCCTCTCGCCGCTGACTTCTCCTCGACGCTGCTGTCGCGACCCATTGATGTCAGCAAATTCGGCATCATTTACGCGGGCGCCCAGAAGAACATCGGTCCGGCCGGTTTAACCATCGTCATCGTTCGGGAGGATTTGCTCGGCCAGCCCATCGCCGGGACGCCGACCATGCTTGATTACGCGG